>JBAVAA010000035.1:0-2681 GCA_049585515.1 Terriglobales bacterium
TTCGTGGCCGGCGCTGTATCCGAATCTTGCGCCACCTGCTGAAATTGATCCGGCGCGTGAGTCCTGCAATAGCGAACCATTAGGTACCTGGTCAATTTTGACCAGTCCGCAAGTCCTCATTCGTTGAACACTAACGACAGGCAAATTCCACATTAGACGAGGGACCCAGCTTTGGAATCCGGCGGGACTCGTCCGCCAAAACAGCATCTTTCATTACCTGAACTCAAGAAAGTAAGGGAGTAATGTCGGCGCCAATCGCAGTGTTTCCGAATGGCCTATTGGAAGTGTCCCCACGCTCCCCGACACATGGGGTCCGGTCGCCTCGCCCAAGACTGCAAACGAAGCCTTCGCTGCCTAGCCGAATCGCAGTGATTGGAAACTATCTTCCGCGACAATGTGGAATTGCCACGTTCACCACAGACTTGTGCGCGGCCATATCCGCTGAGTACGGCACCGCTCGCCTGCTGGCGTTGCCCGTCAATGACACGGAACAAGGATATGACTATCCCGCGCGGGTGCGATGGTCGCTCGCTCAGGACGATGTGAAGTCGTATCAAGAAGCAGCGGAATTCCTGAACTTCAACAATATCGACATGGTGTGCGTGCAGCACGAGTATGGAATTTTCGGTGGTCCGGCCGGAAGCCACATTCTGCATCTGTTGCGCGGCTTGAAAATGCCCGTGGTCACCACACTGCACACGGTCCTGCGTGAACCCAATCCCGACCAACTCGCGGTGATCAATGAGATCGCGGAGCTTTCGGATCGCTTAATCGTCATGAGCCAGCTCTCATCGCAGTTCTTGCGGGAGATCTTCAAAGTGCCGGGCAGCAAGATCGACATGGTTCCGCACGGCGTTCCCGACTTGCCTTTTCTCGATCCCAATTTCTACAAGGACCGTTTCGGGGTGGCAGGGAAAGCCGTGCTGCTCACTTTCGGCCTGCTCTCGCCGAACAAGGGAATTGAAAACGTAATTCAGGCGCTGCCGGAGATATTGTCCAAGCACTCGAATGTTGCTTACATTGTCGCGGGCGCAACTCATCCTCACATCCTCCGAGACGAGGGGGACAAGTATCGAGCCAGTTTGCAGGCATTGGCGAAGAAAGTGGGAGTGGAAACGCAAGTGATCTTCTTCGACCGCTTCGCCAGCCCTGAAGAGATGGCCGCGTTCATTGGCGTGGCCGATATTTACATTACTCCGTATCGCTACGAGGAGCAGGTAGTTTCCGGGACGCTTGCCTATGCCCTCGGGGCGGGCAAGGCCATTATTTCGACTCCTTATTGGCACGCGATTGAATTACTGGATGACCGAAGGGGCGCTTTGGTGCCCTTCCAAAACCCTGCTGCTATCGCCAGCAAGACAATCGAACTCCTGAATATACCTGCTGTACGCCATGCCATGCGTAAGCGGGCCTACCTATTCGCCCGCGACATGGTCTGGAAGAAAGTGGCGCAAGGTTACATGGAAAGCTTCATCCGGGTCCGCAGCGATCGCATGGAAAGTCCCCGCGTTCAGTTCACCGCTCGCGAGACTCCAAAAACCTTGTTCCAACTGCCGGAGTTGAAACTGAATCATGTGGTCGCGTTAACCGATGACACGGGAATCCTGCAGCACGCGATCTTCACCATCCCCAACCGGGCCGAGGGATACACCACCGACGACAACGCCCGTGCGCTCATTTTCGCGGTGTTACTGGAGCAACTCAGGAAAGAACGGGGTGGGAACGCAGATTCAGTCAGCACGGATTTTTCTTGCCGCTATCTGTCGTTCCTGGAGCATGCCTTCGACCCGGCGAAGACCAGATTCAGAAATTTTCTCGGCTACGATCGCCGATGGCGCGACGCCGAAGGCTCTGAAGACTGCCACGGCCGCGCGTTGTGGAGCCTGGGGACGGTTCTCGGACGGTCCGAAGATCAGGGATTGAAATGTGCTGCCGGACGCCTGTTCGAATTTTCCCTGCCACCGGTTGTCGAGTTCTATAGTCCCAGGGCTTGCGCCTATGCCCTGCTCGGAATTCAGGAATATCTCAATTGCTACCCCGGAGATCGTGACTCGCAGAAAGTAAGATCCGTGCTCAGCCGGCGGCTGCTCGAAATGTATGAGTCCATTCGCAAGCCCGATTGGAAATGGTTCGAAGATATTGTTGCTTACGGCAACGCCAGATTGCCTCAAGCCATGCTGGTTGTGGGTTCCGCATGTTCGGACGATCGCATGATCTCGGAAGGTCTCGAAGCGCTCGAATGGCTCTTAAAAGAGCAGTATTGCGAAACCAACCATCACTTCGTGCCCATTGGATCGCAGGGCTTTTATCGCCAAGAGGGTGAGAAAGCTCGTTTCGATCAACAGCCAATTGAGGCTGCGGGCGCTGTGGCTGCATGCCTTGAGGCCTACCGGGTGACCGGCGACAACCAGTGGCGCCGTTATGCATGGTCGGCCTTCAATTGGTTCCTGGGCGACAATGATCTACAACTTCCTCTTTATGATTCCGTCACTGGCGGCTGCCGGGACGGATTGCATCCGGAGCGCGTCAACCAGAATCAGGGAGCGGAATCCACGCTATCGTTTTTGATGGCATGGCTGGAAATGCATGCGTTGCCAAAATCTGAGATGACGTCGGAAGGATTGTGATGACTACACCAGAAACAACTCTTGTGAACGTCGAGGGCCCTCATTATCTATCAC
>JBAVAA010000036.1:0-2416 GCA_049585515.1 Terriglobales bacterium
CCGAAATGTAATCCACCGCGCCGTGCTCGTATCCCTTGAGCCGGTCGAGATCGGTGAGATGCACGGCAGAGATGAAGATGATCGCGGTCCGCTGAAAGCGTGGATGCTGGCGAATCATGGTGGCCAATTCAAAGCCATCGAGGTCGGGCATGCTCACGTCCATCAGCACAACGGCAACGTCGGTTTTGAGCAGATGTTCGAGCGCATCCTTGGCGGAATTCGCCTTGATCAGGTTCTCGCCCAATTCGGCCAGCATAACCTCATAGCTGAGCAGCTTTGCGGGCTGATCATCCACCATGAGAATATTGACCTTGTCGTCTGTGCTCATTGATTCTCCGCGTTCTCTTTGCACTGCTGGAACCAAACTCATTCCCATAACTGCTATCTGTGAAGCCACATACGCAGTGATGAGAGCAGTTGCTCGGTATTGACGGGCTTCGCCAGATACTCGGAGGCGCCCGCCTCCAGACACTTCTCGCGATCTCCCTTCATGGCTTTTGCGGTCAGGGCAATGATGGGCAAGCGCTGGAACGAAGAATTCTGTCGAATCACGCGCATGGTTTCATAGCCGTCCATTTCCGGCATCATGATATCCATCAGAACGATGGCCACATCCGGCGTCGATTCGAGCTTTGCGATTGCCTCGCGGCCGGTTCCGGCCGTGATCACTGTCATGCCGCGGCGCTCAATCACGCTGCTGAGAGCGAAGATGTTGCGCACGTCATCGTCCACCACCAATACTTTCTTCCCGACCAGGGCATCATCGGAGTGGTGCAAGCGGTCGAGCATTTTCTGTTTTTCCACCGGAAGGTCGGCGACGATCCGATGCAGGAACAGCGCCGTCTCATCCAGCAACCGCTCGGGAGACTCGACGCCCTTCACGACGACGCTGCGCGCCAAAGCATGCAGTCGGGCGTCCTCTTCGGGCGAAAGCTCCTTGCCGGTGAATACGACCACCGGCAGGTCGCCCAGCGAAGGAGTGTCGCGGAAGCGCTCCAACACGTCGAATCCTGAAATGTCGGGCAGACGCAGGTCAAGAACCACGCAGTCGAAGGACTCCTCGCTAACAATACGAATCGCCTGTTCGCCGCTCGCCACGTCGGTGACGTCGATATCGTCGTAGCCAAGCAGTTCACGGATACTGAGCTGCTCCGCCGGATTGTCTTCGACTACCAGTAGGCGTTTCCGTCGAGGAGCCGAATATTCCTTGATTCGGGATAACGCGGATTCCAGCCCCTCAGGCGTGGTGGGTTTTGTGACGAAAGCAAACGCGCCGCGAGCCAGGCCATGGTGGCGGTCTTCATCGAGAGTTAACATCTGCACCGGAATGTGCCGCGTTGCCGGGTCCTGCTTTAGGTGGTTCAGCACTGTCCAGCCCAGCATATCGGGGAGGAAAACGTCCAGCGACACCGCGGTGGGATGATACTCGCGGGCGAGCGCGAGAGCTTCGGCGCCGCGCATCGCGACCAGCACCTTGAATCCCTTGTCGCGCGAAAGATCGCACAACACACGGGCATAGTGTGGGTCATCCTCAACAATCAGCAGGACGGCATCGTCGGGCCGCAGATTGTCGCGGTCATCGGGAATCTTCTCGACCGTGTGTTCCGGAACAACCAGTTGGACCGGAGACACCGACGTTGGCGACCTTCGCTCCAACATGGCGGCGCTGGCGGTTGACGGCCCGACATAGGTTTGCGGCAAATAGAGGGTGAACGTGCTTCCTCTGCCTGGAGCGCTTCGCAATTGAATTTCGCCTCCCAGCAGGCTGGCCAGCTCACGGCTGATTGCCAGCCCAAGTCCGGTTCCTCCGTACTTGCGGCTGGTGCCGGCGTCGGCCTGTTGGAAGGCCTCGAAAATGATGCGCTGCTTGTCAAACGGAATGCCAATACCGGTGTCGGAAACTTCAAAAGCGACCACGGTCGCGGCGTTGCCCAGAATTGGGTGATCCTCGCTCCAACCGCTCTTGGCCACGGACACGGAGAGACGGACGCCTCCGAGTTCGGTGAACTTGAAGGCGTTGGACAGTAGATTTTTCAGAACCTGCTGCAAGCGCTTGGAGTCGGTGACCACGCTGCGGGCAAGATTCGGATCGGTCTGTACCTCGAACGTCAGGTGCCGATTTTCCGCTTCGTGCCGGAACGGGCGTTCCACCGTATCCAGCAGACTGGCGAAGAACACCTCCTCGGCTTCGACAGACACGGTTCCAGACTCGATCTTCGACAAATCGAGAATGTCGGTGATGAGGTTCAACAAATCCGTGCCGGCGCCATGGATGGTACGGGAGAACTCAACCTGTTTCGGCGTGAGATTGCCATCCGGGTTGTCACTGAGTTGCTGGCCCAGCACCAGAATGCTGTTCAGCGGCGTGCGCAACTCGTGCGACATGTTCGCCAGGAATTCGGATTTGTACTTCGAG
>JBAVAA010000037.1:0-2201 GCA_049585515.1 Terriglobales bacterium
ACCGGACCACTGTTTGGATTGGCAACCAACGCTGCCGTGGCGGAATCGTTGGCGGTCGTGCCGAGCCCGTAAATGGAGCCCGCGCCCGTGGCGCCATTGACGGCAGCGGCCAGGTTGGTAAGACTGGCGGTTTCCGAGGTGGCTCCCGTACCCGCGCCGACCAGAACGGAGTTTGCCGCGGAGTTGGCGTTAATGGCGTTGACGAAGGTATAGGTCTGCGTCCCCACCGTGACGGTATCGCCAGCAACCGCGGGGCCGCCGACCGATACCAGCGCCGAACCACCTGTGAAGTGAGGTGTGGCGAAGGCTCCAATGCCGCCGCTGATTGCAGTGGCGATGCTGTTGCCGCCGGTGCCGGTGCTGTTCGCCGCGAACGTAGCGGTGGTGCCGGTGGTGCCGGTGATATGGGCGGAAGTGTTGGTCGCAGTCCCGGTACTGTAAGTAGTCGACCCCTGCCCGGTGCCATTATTGTTGACCGCATCCAATAGGTTGGTCAGGTCGGTAGCTACCGACGTGCCAGCCACGACTTCATTGGCCGTGCCGCCCGTGAGCGCCCCACCGTTGTTGGTGCTGAGCGCGGTCACGAAGTTATAGGTCTGGTTGCCAACGGTGACGCTGTCGCCGGTGCTGCCGTTGGCGAAGGTTGTTGTGGCAAAGCCGTTGGCGGTGCCCGTGGTGGTCGAAACGGTGTAGTTACCGGTCCCGGCGCCACTGGTGCCTAAGCCATTGACCTGTGCCGTGAAGTTGAGTGTGGACGTATTCCCACTCCCCGCCGTAGCTGTTCCCGCCGTGGCATAAGTATTCGCCGCGGCGCTGGAAAAGTTGGTGCCGGCATCGGCAGTGACACCGTTAACGGCATCCGCAAGATTAGTCAGGCTGCCTAGAATCTGCGCAGCTGTGCCACTGGCGGTGGTGTTGATGAGGACGGAATACGGGTTAGCGGTGCCAAGCTGAGCCGCACTCACAAAGGTGTAGGTTTGATTGCCAACCGTAACCGTACTGGCATTGGTGCCTCCAGCCAGGGTCCCGGTAGCGCCGCCCGCTGCGTTGGTGAACGTGCCGGCGGTGCCCGACACAACCGTTGAATTGCCGGTGGTGGTGCCGTTGCCGACGCCAGCGGTCAGGGCCGTTAAGGTAATGGCCGTCCCGTTCGTGGTCGCAGCGGCGAAGGTGTTGGCCACGCTATTCGCGGTGCTATACAAACCGGTATTCGGCGCGCTGTAGTTGATCGCATCCGCCAGGTTGGTAAGGTTGGTGGCTGCGGTTAGGCTGCCGACGACTTCATTCGCCACTGCAGGGTTTGTCGCGAGGCTAGTGACAAAGGTATAGGTTTCGTTGCCCACCGTCACCGTACTTCCGGCGGTTCCAGCGACTTGAGTTGCGAAAGATCCACCGGTTCCTCCGGCGGTGTTTTGTGCAATCGCTCCGCCGATGGTGCCAGTAACGCCGTTGACGTTGGAGGTTAAAGTGAGGACACCCGATGCGATCGTGCCCGCAGTGACATTAGCGTTTGCGGCAGTTCCGGTGCTGTAGTTGGTTCCAGAACCGGTTCCAGCAGGCCCGTTGTTGATCGCTTCCTTGAGAGCCGCCAGGTCGGTGGCTACGGTGCCGGTATACAGAACTTCATTCGCTGTTCCGCCCGTGTTGGTGCTCAGGGCCGTCACGAAGGTATAGTTCTGGCCGCCAGCCGTGATCTCGGTGCCAACCAGTCCGGCGGTCTGAACCTGGCTCTCGGCCGCTCCGTTTGCCGACACGTTGGTGAACGTAAATGAAGGGGCGGCGAGGCCATTCACCTTTGAAGTAACTGTCAGATTGGTGGCCGAAGCTCCAGACGCTACGACGTTGGCGTTGGCGACGGTGCCTGTGCCGTAGTCGACTCCCGCTGTGCCCGTTCCGTTGATCGCGGACTGCAGATTCGCGAGAGCGGTGGTGTCACCGGTCGCGCCAATTAAAACTTCGTTCGCGGCGCCGGTGAGGACGGTCTTGAAGGTATAGGTCGTGCCGCCTACCACCACCGTGTCATTGTTGCCTACGGCGGTTGCGTTGAACGTGTTTACGCTGGTGCCTTTTGTGGAACCGGCGAAGGTCGTGGCTCCGGTCAATGCTTGTGTGGCTTCGGTGGCGAGGTTGACGGTGCCGGGGGTAAAGGTGGCAGCGGCTTTGGTGAGCGCGTTGAACTGTGTGCTGGCGGTGAGCAAGCT
>JBAVAA010000038.1:0-3608 GCA_049585515.1 Terriglobales bacterium
GTGTTGCGCAGCGCGGAAGCCGTCTTGCACGACGACCTGGTCGCGTCCGAGATCCTGCAGTTGATTCCTCCGACCGCTCAGATTTACAACGTGGGCAAGCGCTGCGGAAAAAAGAAAATCCAGCAAGGCGAGATCAATAGTCTGATGGTTGCTCTGGCAGTTGCCGGTCTGTGCGTCGTCCGTCTGAAAGGTGGCGACCCGCTGGTCTTCGGACGCGCCGGAGAAGAGATTGAATCTCTTCGCGGAAGCAACATCCCCTTCGAGATCGTTCCCGGCGTGACCACAGCGCTCGGTGCGGCCGCTGCCGCCCAGATTCCGCTAACGCACCGCAAAGCGTCGTCGGCTCTAGTCCTCATTACCGCTCATCGCGCTTCAAAAAAAGGCGCGGCCGAATCAGATACCTCCGATTGGAGCAACTTCGTCGCCAGCGGAGCGACCCTGGTCATCTATATGCCCGGACAAAACTATGCGTACATCGCCAAAAAGCTGACTGCGGCCGGGCTTGCCGGTAACACTCCATGCGCCATCATCTCTCGCGCCACCACGAAATATCAGCGGACCCATCGCACCACCGTCCGCGATCTGCACCGCGCACCCCAACTCGTCGCCCCCACTCTGCTGGTTGTCGGTGAGGTCGTAGGTTTGGCCGATCCCGCTGCTGTTGCGGTGGAATTTGCGATGCCCGAACTGTTGCGGGAAAAAGACAGTCCCCTGCCAGCGGAAGTCTTTCAGACGATCCATCCGCCGTTGCCGCCTCTGTCAGCAGATGAGGAGTCGATCTCATGAACGCTCAGATCGCGGAGATTCCACTAACGGTAGAGCGCTGGACTCCGCAGCAGGTGTTGTCCTGGGCCTTCGCGAACTTTGGCAATGAAGTGGCCATCTCGTCGGCCTTTGGAGCCGAGGGCATGGTGGTCATCGATATGGCCTCGCGTCTGCGCAAGGACTTTCGCGTCTTCACCATCGACACGGAGTTCCTGTTTCCCGAGACGTACAGCCTGATGGACAAGATCGAGCAAAAGTACGAGATCAAAATCGAAAGAGTTTTTTCGCTGCTCTCCCCCGAGGCGCAGGAGCGGGCTCACGGTGAGGCACTGTGGGCCCGCAACTCCGACCAATGCTGCAACCTGAGGAAAGTGGAGCCTCTTCGCCGCAAGCTCAGTGAGTTGCGCGCGTGGATCACCAGCATCCGCCGCGACCAGACCCCATTCCGGAAGGGCGCAAGGAAAATCGACTGGGATGCAAAATTTGGGCTGGTGAAGGTAAATCCCATCGCCGACTGGACTTCGAAACAGGTCTGGAGCTATCTCCGCGATCACAATGTGCTCTACAACCCACTGCATGACCAGAATTATCCAAGCATCGGCTGCACCCATTGCACCCGCGTCGTGCATCCTGGGGAAGATCCACGGGCGGGGCGATGGTCGGGAACGGCCAAAACGGAATGTGGTCTGCACATGATCGAACCCGTGCCATTGAGTCCCTTGCCTGAGATCGACACGTAAGGTCCACGGTTGGCGCACTTGGTCATATCGGAAGTTTCCCATTCATCTCTGGTAACATTCACGTTTTCTGACAAGCGCTCGACATGCAGCGCGCAAGTCTCTGCGCCGCTTGGCTGACGCGCTAGCCGAGAGAGAGCGAATGATTCTAGCCGGAGACGTCGGCGGGACAAAATGCAGCCTGGGATTGTTTGAAGAGGAAGGTAGCGTCCTTCGCTCCATCTTCCAACTCCGTCTCGCGACCCGCAACTTTGAGCGATTTGAATCTCTAGTCGAAGATTTCCTCCAGCAGGCGACCGCAGCCGACGCCAGCTCGCGGCGGCTGGCAATCGAAGCCGCCGGTTTTGGAGTTGCAGGCGTGGTCGTTGAGGGACGGCATTACTCCGAAAATCTTCCTTGGGTAGTTGATGCTCCAACGCTCATCCGGAAGCTGAATCTGAAAAACATAGTCTTGCTGAATGACCTTGCCGCGACCGCTGCAAGTCTGGAATACCTGGCTCCGAACGACTTGGCGCTCGTGAATGTGGGCACACCGACGCGAAACGCGACCAAAGCCGTGATTGCAGCCGGTACAGGCTTGGGAGAGGCTATTCTCTTTTGGGATGGCCAGAAGTATCAGGTTGCGCCTGCCGAAGGAGGACAAGCGGATTTTGCTCCTCGAAGCGATCGGGCAATTCAATTGCTCAGTCATTTGAGGCGACAGCTACCGCAAGTCTCCAGCGAAGAGATTGTGTCAGGACGCGGTTTTCGCCGCATTCACGAATTCCTGGATCCGACAGTGCGCCACGAATCGTTTAGCTCGCCGGAAGCCAACGCAGCCGGCGAAATTACACAGAGGGCATTGGACGGGTCGTGTCCGGTTTGCCGCGAAAGCCTTGATTTCTGGGTTGAGATATTTGGTGCGGCAGCGGGAAACTTCGCGCTGCGGACGATGGCTCTTGGCGGTATCTACATCGCGGGCGGCATCGCCGTAAAACTCTTGCCCAAGCTTCAGGACGGCATCTTCTTTACGTCGTTTTGCGGTGTGGGCAAACTTGCTCCAGTGCTCGCTCGCATTCCAGTGGCGGTCATAATGAATGAAGATGCGCCTATGATCGGCGCAGCCTATCAGGCACTCGCGACCACTCAAGGGTCGTAGTAATATCCCCGAAAAGCAAATTTCTGATCCGATAGCCGTGAAAGCCGAAAGGATTCCTCGCTGACGAACGCACTCACTCACCAAAAAGCCGGCTACAACCGTTTCCTGCTTCTGGTCGCGGGTCTCGGTGGACTGCTCTATGGCGTTGATGTCGGCATCATCGCTGGAGCATTGCCTTATCTCGAGGCTACTTCCGGATTGAATGCTGGCCAACTTTCGATTGTCGTTGCTGCGGTGCTTCTTGGCAGCGTGATTTCAACCCTGTTTGCGGGCGCGCTTGCCGACTGGATCGGGCGCAAGCCTCTCATGATGCTCAGCGGACTGCTCTTTGTCTGCAGCATTCCCATGATTGCGCTTTCGCATGGCTATGAAGCGCTGGTTCTGGGGCGCGTCTTACAAGGGATCAGCGCTGGCCTGATCGGCGTCGTTGTTCCTCTCTATCTCGCTGAGTGTCTGGCGGCTTCGAGCCGCGGCAAGGGGACTGGAATTTTCCAGTGGCTGCTGACGCTCGGTATCGTTGCGGCGGCCATTGTTGGCATGTACTTCAGTTTTCGTGTCGAGGAAGTCGCGAGACTCGCCGATCCCGCGAAACTTTTCGCCTTCAAAGACACGGCTTGGCGGAGCATCTTCTGGGTTTCGCTTCCTCCTGGAATCCTGTTCGTGATTGGCAGTTTCATGGTGTCGGAATCTCCGCGTTGGCTCTTTCGCCGCGAGAAGCGCGATGCCGCTTACGCTGCTCTTCTCCGCTCTCGCACTACCGAACAGGCGGACGTTGAGCTGGCGGAAATGGAGCAAACGGCCGCTGCCGAACGAGCGAAGAGCTCAACCGGAAGCGAAATAGCCGGCGCGAAAATTAAGGAATCGCTTCTGCGCCGCAAGTACGTGATCCCATTTGTTCTTGCCTGCGTCATCCTTGCTTGCAACCAGGCAACTGGGATCAACTCGATCATTGGGTACAACACCAACAT
>JBAVAA010000039.1:0-6038 GCA_049585515.1 Terriglobales bacterium
CATTTACCAGTGGTTCGTTCGCGGTACTCAGCTAAGCCAACCCGGACAGGTTTTTCAAGCCGGCGCGGGAATCGGGTCGGAATTCGGGATCGGAACGTTCTATGCCCTGCCGGCGTATTATCCCGGCCGTAATGTCCCGGATGTCTCCTTCAATGCCGATCCGGACACTGGCTACATCATTTACTACACCTCGGAACCTTCCGGGGTTTTTGGCGTGGAAACTTTTGGCGGTGGAACCAGCTTTGTCGCGCCGCAACTGAACGGCGTCTCGGCTCTCCTGGGCCAATACTTACACAGCCGGATCGGATTGCTGAACTTCCCGCTCTATGGGCTGGCAGTTACCGTCCAGGCCTACAAGAGCCGGAATGCGCCGTTGAACGCGATTGCCTACGGCGACAATTGGTTCTACCACGGAAGCAACGGCTACAATCCGGGAGCGGGACTGGGCACGCTGGACGTCGCGAATTTCGCGCAGATCCTTCGCGATCCGTTCTAGTTGTTTCCGTAAGCTTTGCATACGGACAACGGGCGGTTCATCCGCCCGTTTTTTTGTGCTCGGACCATGGAAGCGAACCATGCGGCCGCGATTGGGCGAGCATTCACTCGCGCGGACTAACCGTTGGCCACTCGACGACGCGGATCTGGCCGTCGGGTGCGCGTTCGATTGCTGGGGCGTAGAGTCCGAGGAATTGACGGCGCCACCAGAGACCCTGCGTTCGTTTTTCTGACATGGTTGTGAACCAGTATTGCCAGATCACGGCGCGTACCTGTTTTGGCGGCGTTTTTGGAAAAGGATTTGTCTTGAAGAGACTGAGCACGTCTTTGTTGTTGTTGTTATGGTCATTCGTCAGCAGCCGCAGCTCTGTGTTGGTCACAATCGGATAATCTCGCCATGAGCCGAGCGACGCGAACCACAGATTCCAATCGAATCTCGGCTGATAGGGAGCGTAAATTCCAGGCGGCGTGCTTAGATCCTGAGGTTTGTAGAGGAACGGATAGGGTACCCAGGTTTTACCATCATCGGAACCCTGGAATTCGATCTCGTACCGGCCTCTGGTCATGACGCCAAAAAGGCCGTATCGATTGGCGATTCGAAGAGGCTCGAGAGCTGTGACTGGTTCGGTTGGCAGAGGGAACTCGGGGGAGAACATCCAGATCATCTCGACCGCTGTGACGTAGAAAATCCACGTAAGCGCCACAGCGACAAAAGACAGCTTGAGTATCTTGAGAAGCTGGCGGAACGCGTTTCTTCCGCCGCGCAGGTGGCTTCGCTCGGATTGCACGGTTGACGCCTCCACTGTCTCGTGGGCTTCACTCGTTTTGGTTGGAGTCGGAGCGGCGTCGTCCGTTGTGGTGCTCGCGGCGATCGACTTCCGCCATTGTTGTGGAGAGAACTGCAGCAGGAAGCGATCGTCCAACAAAAGGAATCCCAGCATCAGGACGAGGTAGTTTAGGAACGTGTAATTGGCGGTGAGAATGACGACTATTTGCCAGGGCGTTACGATAAAGAAGCAGGCGATGCGCCAGCGGCGCGGCAGAAGAAACATCCAGACCAAGGCCAGTTCCAGCCCCAGAGTCGCAAAGACCGCAAACGCGTGGAACCAGTGCGGCAGATGCTGCACGTACCAGCCGATCCAGGTTGGCAGTGGACCGTTCTGGTAGTACTCGTCCATGGCGGTAAAGTTGCGCCACTCGGGATCACCGCCAATGATCTTGGCGACTCCGGACTCGAAGTAGATACGAAACCACTCCCACTGCAGCAGGAACAGGCTGGCATGCGAGGGCGACGATGTCGGGCCCAGACCCGGGCGAAATCCGCGGGGAGCGAAGAACAGGGAGACAAATCCAGCCTCGAGCAGCATTCCGTCCGACTGATAGCCGGAAAAATCTTGCGCGGCGCTGACAAATGAGAGGAAGCAAACAAAACAGATCGCTAGCATTCCGCGCGGCCACAGATTCAGAGCGAGCAGCAGAGACGCGATCGTGCCCACCCAGCACAGGGCGGTCAGCATATGCGGGCCGCTCGACAGCCAAAGCAACGTCGGCGCCAACCATACGCCGCGAGTGTGGCCAATGGAGGCTGACACGGCGTGCAGATATTCGCCTGCCGGAAGAATTCCTTGCGGACCAATCAGGCCGCGGATTTGAAAGACGAGCGAGAAGAACGCGGAAAAATAAATGCCGCCGAGAGCCCGCAAAAATATCCAGCGCGGAATCAGGCGGTCCGATGCGCCATGCTCCGAGTGAAACAACCAATGGATGGCGGCTGAAACCCGGTCCATGAGAGTGGAGCAATTATAGGGCGGAAGAGGGTGGAACGATTGTCCGCGCCGACCGTCTCACCTTAGCGGCTAAGCAGTTGCTGAAAAACTCGCTTTCGTCGGCACAGCCCCTGAAGGGCAGTTGAAATTAAATCACTTCCGGCATCGCTGAAGCGATGCCCTGATACGAAACCTGGTTTGTCAGCAAACTGTCGGAAATTTTTCCGGAGATAGAGTTCAGCGATAGGCGGCGGCCTGGATACTGTACAACTCCGCGTACTGACCGCGCTTTGCCATCAGCTCTTCGTGCGTGCCGAACTCGACCACTCGGGCTCCATCAAGCACGAGGATAAGATCGGCCATACGGACAGTCGAGAAACGGTGGGAGACCAGAATTGTAATGCGGCCTGCATCGGCGTCGCCGGCGCCATGCGCGGCCGCGGCGTAGCGCTCGAAGAGAGCGTGTTCGGTCTCTGCATCCAACGCGGCGGTCGGTTCGTCGAGGACCAGCAGTAATGGCTTATCTCTCATGAAGCCGCGCGCCAGCGCGAGCTTCTGCCATTGGCCGAACGATAATTCGACTCCGTCCGGCCACGTGGGACCTAGCTGCGTATCGAGGCCTGCCGTCAGACGGGCGATAACGTCGCCGGCGCCGGCGCGTTCGACAGCCGCAACCACTGCGGACTCTTCGTCCAGCCGTGGGAGGTCGCCCAAGCCGACCGTGTGCCCGGCGCGGAATTCGAAGCGGAAGAAATCCTGGAACGCGCCCGCCAGACGCGCCCGCCACTCGCTGGCCGGCATGCGCGCCAGCGGCGTGTCGTCAACGAAGATCGAACCCGACGACGGCTCGTACATCTTTGCCAGCAGCTTGACCAGCGTCGTTTTGCCCGCGCCGTTTTCGCCGACGATCGCGACAACCGCGCCTGCCGGCAGCGTGACCGACACATCGTCCAGCACAAGGCGCGACGTGCCGGGATATGCGAACGATACATGGTCAAGCCTGATACCGTGGCGCAACGTGGTGGGAACCGGCTGATCGGCCGAGGCCGCAACCGAGGCGGCATAGTCCTCGAGCCACGCCAGGCGTCGCGAGCCGTCCATCCAGAATCCGCGCAGGAATCCGATTTCGCCTACCGTGGCTCCGATGTACGCCGAAAGCCGCGCACCTGCGGCGAGCAGCAGGAGCACCGCACTGGCCGGCGCTTTAAGGCCGGACGACACGAACACCACCGCCCCAACATACGCGAGTCCGAATATTGACCATGCGACCGCATGCCACAACGCCGATCCCCACCGAGAGGTGGCGACCGGCCCGTACCAATGCTCCCATGCGGCCCGCCGCTGGGTAATCAGACGCTCGGCGATGCCGGTGACCCGCACTTCCTTACCGGGCGGCGCCGTCGTGGCGATGTTGAACAGGTGACGCGCCAGCCGATTGCTTTGTGCTCCACGCTCTTGCGCGGATCGCTCCACGTCAGGACGCCACGTCGAGGTCAACACAGTCGGGACCGCGAATACGGCGAGCAGGATGAGCGCGGGGTGAATCGATGCGAGAAGGGCCATCGTCACCGCCAGACGCAGGATCCACCCGAGCGTGGAAAATAGCGACACATACATGTGGTCGAGTACGAAAACCTGATTGCGGAGCATGTACAGGCGGTCGAGATACTCCGGGCGTTCCTGATGCGCGATGGTTGCGATTGACGCCTGGAGTCGCGCTACGTGAGACTCGAGCGCGATCGTTACTTTGTCGCGAAAGCGGCGTTGCACGCGTGTACTGACCGTGCGGAGAAACCAGGTAGCTGCGGCCGACACGCCGAGACCAATCGCCGCGCCTTGTACCATGACTGGCCGGTGCTCAAGGACGCCTTTGCCGAGCAGCATCAGCCACAACGCGAGAAGCGCATCGGGCAGCGCAGCCAGTTGCGAGAGCATGAAAGTCGCGACCATCAAGCGCGGCTCGTGACGATACCCGAGCTTGCACAAGCGCCACATCGACGACAGCGCGGGAGGCAACGGCTCGATCGTTGTTTCGACATCCGGTTCGACTGCGGATTTACGATCAGGAGAGGACGTCATACGTCGTACCCTCCTCTTCGGGGACGTTGAAGCGCTGCGCCTGCAGATCGAACATCGTCCGATAGCGTCCGCCTAGAGCCATGAGTTCATCGTGCGTGCCGAGTTCGACCACGCGGCCCTGTTCGAGTACGCAGATGCGATCGGCATGGCGAACCGTGGAGAAGCGATGCGAGATAACGATGGTGGTGCAATGGCGCGTCGCGGCGAGCAGGCGATCGAATATCTCCGCTTCTCCGCGCACGTCAAGCTGCGCAGTCGGCTCGTCGAGCAGCACCACACCTGCGCCGAGTTTGACGGCTGCCAACGCGCGGGCAAGAGCAACGCGCTGCCATTGGCCGCCCGACAAGTCGGTGCCGCCTTCATAGCCGCGCGCAAGTATTGTGTCCAGCGCGGCCAGGTTCGTGGCTCCTGCCGATTCGAGCGCGGAGCGCACGACATCATCAGACGCGCCTGCGGGCGCGACATTGTCGCGCAACGGTAGCTCGAGACGGATGAAGTCCTGGAACACGGCAGTGACGCGCGAACGCCACGAAGTGAGATCAAATTCGCGAAGGTCGACGCCGTCGATTTCGATGGCGCCGGACTGCGGATCGTACAACCGGCATAGCAGCTTGGCGAGCGTTGTCTTACCGGCTCCGTTCTGGCCGACGATCGCGAGCGAGGAACCGGCGGGAATCGTGAGATCGAAATGCTCCAGTACCGGATGACCCAGTAGGGACGCGCCTGCCGGGTAGGCAAATGTGACATCGCGCAGCCGAATCTCGCGTGCAGGAGTCCGATCCGCGTGGCGATTGCCAGACCGCAGTTCACCGGCGGGACGCATCGCGGGCTCGAGCCGCAGCACCGCAGCAACCGGGGCAGCGGCTCCGTCGAGCGCCCAACTGAACCCGCCGAATGCAATCATCGAAACCCCAATGGCGCACTGCACGTACACGACCGCTTCTCCCAGGCTGATGCGGCCGGCAGCCGCGGCGCTCGCCAGTTGCCAGAACACGAGGATATTCGCAGAGACGACAAGGAGCATGCTCCAGAAGAGCGGACGTTCGCGCAAACGTGTGGCGGCATATTGAAGCTCGTGCAAGCGAGTACGCCGGGCGATGAAACGGTCGATCGTCCAACCGGCGATGCCGAACAGCCGCAACTCTTTGCTCGCGGGCGGATCCACGGCCAAGCGGTATGCGTAGTCGGCTTCCCGCTGCGCGGCGCGCACTTCGTCGGTGTTGCGGTCGTGCCAGATCGCGCTGTCGCTTAAAATCCAGTGCGTCGCCAGCCACGCTCCCGCGAGCACAATCGGCGCCCACCATGCGTAACGGGCGAGGATCACTGCGGACGCAAGACCGCCAATGATCTCGACCATGCCGCTCGCGATGAAATCCATGGAGATCGCGAGCGGCGGCCCGGTCATCGCGAGGTCGAAGTCGCGCGCGGCGGTGAGGTCGCTGGCGAGGGTTGGATCTTCGAGATGCCCCATCCCTGGCGGTCGCACGCAGGCCTCGGTGAGCCGGTCGTAGAGCCATGCCGCGGTGCGATCGCCAAGATTGTTGCTGACTGCCTGATGAATCGGGCTGAGTATCTGAAGCAGCACAAAGATCACGCCAGTAATTGCGAGCGGAGCGGGGAGAGAAGTGCCGCGTTGCACGGCGCCGACGAGCAGGCCCATCGCAATCGCGAACACCGCTGGCAAGATTCCCCTAAGGA
>JBAVAA010000040.1:0-2049 GCA_049585515.1 Terriglobales bacterium
TAATTGGCCATGTGGCGAAACGACGCGCGATCCACATGCTTGAGACCTAGCGGCATCGGACACAAGCGAAAGACGATGATGCCGCGGAGGATCGAAGACAGAATGGGCAGTGCGACTGTGATCAGGGCGACAGTAAGCAGGCCGTGTCCGCGGTTCAGGAAATAAACGATCAGTGCGGCGCGGGCTAGGGTGGCGCCGATGCTGGTCCAGTTCAGAATGTAGAAACGCTGCAAGCCTTCGAGCATGCCTCCGAAGACGCCGAGCGGAAAGCCGAGGCTGACCGACGCCCCGACCATTAACAGGAGCAGGCGCGTCTCTCCATGCATCCCGGCTGGAATCTTGAAAAAGCGCTCCACCGACGAACTCAACAGGGCGGTCAACGCCATACTCACGGCGCCGATGCCGGTGTAACTGAAGAGAGCTGTGTTAACGAACTGCGCAAGCTTTTCACGCTCCCCGGTGGCCGTGTACTTGGAGACGTAGCGAACGATGGAGGAGCGGATGCCAAGATCGAACAGACCGTAGTATCCGGTAATGGAGAAAATCAGGACCCAGATTCCGAACGCCGCATCGCCCAGGCGATGCAGGATGAAGGGGGAAAGAAAAACGCCGACAATTACGTTGACTCCGAGCGCCGTCCAGCTCGATCCGACGTTCTTGAGGATCTGCGTTTTTTCGTACTTTCGCATCGGTTGCGGTTCCGTTTCTGCTTCTGTTAAGAGAGACGCCGATGCGAGCGCCGGCGATGGTGAGTTCATACCTGCGGAGGCAGCGAGCCCGCCGCGAGCGTTTCTTTATTCCGGTCTCCTTTATTCGTGATGCTTCCCGAAGCCAGCTGTGGCTGCCAAGGGAGGTTCTACATTCCCTTCTTTTTGCGTTGCCAGCTCATAGCCTAACTGCGCCATGATGCTCCCCCACGCCGCTTCGATTACGGCCACCGATTCCGAGCTCAGCTTGTTCTTCCATCCTCCCGCTGTCGCCGTGCGGATGAAGGGAATGTCATCGCGTTTGTTCCGGGTAGTCACCCAGTCCTTGCCCTGCTTCTTTTCCATCTCCCGCATTCGTTCAGCCGAACTGCGCTCGATTGCGGTTTTCAGCCGCTCCGGGGAAGTGTCGATGCCAAGAAATTCTGCGATGCGGGTCAGTTCCTGCTCGGGATGCGCCTGCATGTCCTCGTAGCGCAACAACAGAAATCCCCGCCGCGCGCCGCGGGCGAACGCCCAACTGGCTACATTCTCCGCCCATGTGCCCCAGTCGGCGGAAATCAAACGTCCCGCTACGAAGTCCTCGATGTATCGCTCCAGCGGATAGCCGTCCTCAAAATGCCGGTACTTGCGGGAGAAATCGTAATAGGAAAGAGCTACGTCCCGCGGATCGCGCACGATATAGATCACTCGCGGATAGCGTGGATCGAAATAGGTATGGCTCTTGATGATCCGCGGCCGGGAAACTCGTTTGAGATAGTGGCTGGACTGAGCCTCGCAGTCGGGAATCAGCCGCTCGATGTTGTCAAAAGTAACCGGCTGCCCGGCATAAATCAGGTTGGCCGCGAGGAAACGGGTCCAGGTATTGCCGGATCTCGGATAAGAAACAATGAAGGTGTCGTCCGGATAAACCGCCAAACTTCTGCCGGCGATATCGATTCCCAGCAAATACTTGGTGATTCGTTTGACGCCGTAGATCATCGCACCGGACCGCCCATCGCCGAGACGGGAAATGGGGACTCGACTGGACCGGTTTGATCGACGAAGGCCAGTTCGTATCCGAGAAATTGCATCAGCGGTCCCCATGCCGCCTCGATCGCTATGATCGCCGATTCCGGCATGTCGGACCGCCAATTCCCCGACCTGGCCGTTCTAACGAATGAGAGATCCTGGCGTGTACCTTTGGTGAGGCCACAATCATCCGCATTTATTTGTTCGAGTCTTCGCATCTCTTTCGGCGAACTGTGCTCGATCGCGGTCGAAAGCCGTTGCGGCGTGACTTCTACTCCCAGAAAGCTGCCGATTCTTGACAGTTCGCGAGGCGAGTCTAGAAGCATGTCTTCAT
>JBAVAA010000041.1:0-6518 GCA_049585515.1 Terriglobales bacterium
CTTTCCCGGCGCTGAAGCGCCGGGCTATTATCAGTCTCTCCTCCGGGGCTGGACCCCCCATTGCTAAAGCGATGTCCGATGCGAATCTGAGTCTTGAGCAATCTGTTCCAAGCGAGTTTTCGACTCCTGGCGTCGACTGATTCTGTACAATCGGAAGTCCGGTGTCAGACGACGAATCGGAAGAGCCGCCCGAAGACATGTCCACGCCTCCCCAAGGCCCAACTCGCCAGAAAATTGTTGCCATTGTTTCGAAGCCGGACCGTCCTGAGTTGCGGGAAGTGCTGCCAGCGCTCGAAAAATGGCTGCAGGAACACGAGTATACGGCGGTGATGGACCAGGAGAGCGCTGCCTATTTCTCGGGGTCGGAGGTGATGCCGCGAACGGAGTTAGCCACTCGGGCGCCGCATTTGGCTCTGGTGCTCGGCGGCGACGGTACGCTGCTTTCGGCGACGCGAGCGGTGGCGAAGGCGGGGACGCTCATTCTGGGAGTCAACTTGGGCACGCTCGGATTCATGACCGAACTTGCACTGTCCGATCTGTATCCTGCGCTGGAAGCGATTGAAAAGGAACACTACATCGTGGACAGCCGTTCGATGCTGTGCGGTTCGCTGATCCGTGGCGGCCGAACCCTGGCCACACACGCTGCTTTGAACGAGGTGGTGGTGAGCAAGAGCGCCATTGCGCGCCTGAATCACTTCGAGGTTTTTGTGAATGCAGAGTTTGTGTCCAGCTATCGGGCCGATGCGCTGATCATTGCGACACCCACGGGATCTACCGCTTATTCTCTGGGAGCGGGCGGGCCGATTGTGAATCCGGACGTGGATGCATTCGTCATTACACCGGTTTCTCCGCACGGATTGACCCATCGCCCAGTGGTGGTGCGGGATACGGTCGCGATTGAAATCCACGTCAAGACCGGGAAGGAAGAAGCGTATTTGAGCTTCGATGGACAGGTTGGCATGCCGGCGCGCGATGGCGATATCGTGCGCTGCGATAAAGCGGAGCATCGGGCCCGGTTGGTCCGTTTTCAAAAGACATTTTTCGAAGTGCTGGCCACGAAGCTGAATTGGGGAGAACGGTGAAGGGCCGGACACAGATCTTAGGGTGTAGGTGACAGGTCGCAGGATGAAAGAGATGAAGCTGGCATGCTTCCAACTTGTCGTTGTTCTTGGTTGCTTGATGGGTGTCTTCGCGCAAGATAGACCGGCTGCGGAGCTTATTATCAAAAATGCTCGTATCTGGACGGCCGATCCTGCTCGCCCTGAGGCGGAGGCGGTTGCCATCCTTGGCGAGCGCATTGTTGCTGTCGGATCGAGTTCACAGGTTGCCGGATGGCTTGGGCCCGATACGCGCGTGGTCGATGCTGACGGGAAGCGGTTACTGCCCGGATTCAACGATGCTCACGTGCATTTTGTGGATGGCGGATCGCAACTCGACAATGTGGAACTGAATGATGCCAAAAGCCCGCAGGAATTTGCTCGCCGCATTGGCGAGCGCGCCGCGAAAATGTCACCTGGAGAGTGGCTCCTGGGCGGCGATTGGGACGAGACTAAATGGAATCCGGCGGAATTGCCGACGAAGGAGCTGATCGATTCGACGACGCTCCAAACGCCGGTTGCAGTGAATCGGTATGACGGACATATGGTGCTGGCAAACTCGCTGGCTTTGAAGCTGGCGGGGATCACCGGCAAGACGCCAGATCCAGCGGGCGGAGTGATCGTCCGCGACCGCCACGGAAACCCTACCGGCGCGCTGAAAGACGCGGCCATGGACTTGCTAGTTAAGTCGGTCCCGCCGCTCAGCCACGATCAGCGGCGACACGCGATCGAGCGCGCCCTCGAACACGCTGCCTCGCTTGGGGTGACAAGCGTCCAGAATATGAATCCGGATTATGCCGACATCGCGATCTACTCGGAATTGCTCGATGAAGGCAAGCTGACTACCCGCATCTATGCTGCACCGCTGATTACGCAGGTGGACGATCAGGTGAAGATCGGCATCCGGCGGGCATTTGGCGGTTCGTACTTGCGCATTGGAGCGGTGAAGGCCTATGCGGATGGCTCGCTCGGTTCATCGACGGCATACTTCTTCGAACCTTTTTCGGACCAGCCGGGTAATCGCGGCCTGCTTTCGGACGAGATGCATCCTATCTCGCTGATGCGCGATCGCATGATGCGCGCCGATGCCGCCGGATTACAGATCTGCACCCACGCCATTGGAGATGCGGGAATCTCCGCCATTCTCGACATCTATACAGAAATCGAAAAGGCGCATGGCAGCCGAGATCGCCGGTGGCGCATCGAACACGCCCAGCACATGGCGGCGAAGGATTTCGACCGCTTCGCGCAACTGCATGTGATCGCGTCAGTGCAGCCTTATCACGCCATCGACGATGGCCGCTGGGCGGAACGCCGCATCGGGCACGACCGGGCGAGTCGTACCTACGCTTTCCGTACTTTGCTCGACCATGGCGTTCGCCTCGCCCTGGGCACGGATTGGGACGTGGCGCCTCTCAATCCGATGCTTACGCTGTATGCGGCCACAACGCGGGCGACGCTCGATGGCAAGAATCCGCTGGGATGGTTCCCGGAGCAAAAGTTGACCATCAAGGAAGCGATCGAGGCTTACACCATGGGGTCGGCTTATGCCGAATTTCAAGAGAACGAAAAAGGTTCGATCACACCGGGAAAGTTGGCCGACATGGTGTTGCTTAGCGATGATGTGCTCAGTATTGATCCTGTAAAGATCCGCGATGTTAAAGTGCTCAAGACCTGGGTGGGGGGCAAACTGACTTATGACGCCAAGGCTTTAAGAAAGTGACTTTTTCGGATAAAAATGTTGCGAGCGAAAGCTCTGCGGGCCTGATCGAGCGTATTTTCGACGCCGACTCCCTTCAAATCAACTATGCCGAAGGCCCTGCCCATGGTCCGCCGCTTGTGCTGTTGCATGGACTTGGACGGCGATGGCAGGTTTTTCTACCGGTGATTCCGGCGCTGAGCTTGCGCTGGCATATTTTTGCTCCTGACCTTCGCGGTCATGGCAAGTCGTCGCGCGTGGCGCGCGGATATCACGGCTCGCAGTATGCCGAAGACATTGTTCGTCTTTTGCGCGAGCGCGTTTCTGGTCCTGCTGTTATCTTTGGACATTCGCTGGGCGGAATGGTGGGCATGTGGGTCGCGTCGCATCATCCAGAGCTGGTGCGGGCCCTCATACTTGGCGACAATATTATTGGAGTCCAGCATTCTGGCAGTGCCGTGCTTCATAATCCGGTGTCTCATAATCCCATGTATGGCGCGTTGTTCTCTGGATTGCGCGATCTTGCGCGCGCAGGCGGCTCGGTTGAGCAGATTGCCAACGGTATCGGCAGGATTGTGTTGCCCGCTGCAGGCACCGACAAGGCCGTTATGATACGCGAACTGCCCGGCAACGATGAGGCGTACTTGCTTTCGTGGGCGCGTTGCGTGCAACAGGCTGATCCGGAAACTTACGAGATGACGCTGGATGGAACGTCGATCGAAGGTTGGGATGGGGAGGCTCTGTTGCGCGGAATTACTTGTCCAACGCTGCTTCTACAAGCCAGTCAGGAATTGGGCGGGCTGATGTCGGACGCGGACGTGGCGCTGGCTACGCGGCTGTTGCCCCATCACACGCATGTGAGGTTTCGCAACCTGGGACACGCGCTCTTTATTCAGCAGCCCGAGCCGGTGTTGCGAGCGGTGACCAATTTTTTGGAGTCGCTGTAGAGGGATGAACGGTAGCGTGCGTGAGAACTCGGTCGTCCCTCCGGGACTCAGATGCTTTTGCTGCTTTACCCAGTGCTGAAGCGCTGGACTAAGTTCGTTCGCCCCTCCGGGGCTGGATTGTAATTGTAGAGGACTCCGCCCCGCCGCAGTTTCCGAAAACAAAGTTTCAGGCACACCCTATTGGTGAGCAACCACCAAAGTCAAAATTGCTTCGACCTTTTGCCAATCGTCGGTTTCGCGGTTGAATTCTACCTTGCTTCGCTGATCGGAGAATCGTGGATCGAGCAACAGGAGTTTGCGGATTACAAATTGACGTTGGCCGCTATCGAAGACAGTTTCATCGTAGATTGCCCCATAGAGGACGTAGAGATGCGAATTCCAGTTCATCAGCAGGGCACGTTGGTCCATCAGGGAACTGATCATCAGATCAGGAGTAATCGAGCTCTGCGGGACGTACTCTGCGTTCACCATTACGGACCGGCCATCGCTCAAGACGTGCTTTCCCTGCAACTGCGTGCTGAGTTCCTTCAATGACGGCGGAGCTACGAGCATCGTATCTTCAAAGGCAGAGTTCTTTCCGCAGCAGACGGATTTGTCCTGGAGGATCGTTTCGAGCGCGGCTGCAAGCACCGCGGCCTTGTTTGCCGATTGCGCGGTTCGCGCCGGCAGATTCGTGACGTGGACTTCTTGATTTGGGTGAAAGACGTAGCCGGGAGTGTCTTGAGCGAAAGCCAAAGTAGCAAGGCTACCCAGGAGCAAACATACGATGAAAGCATTTGCGATCAGGAATAGGCGGTTTATTCGGGATAAGCGCGGGGGATTCAAGGCTGCCTCCATGCAAAACACCAACGCCTATGTTGGACCGAAATACGAAGCAATGAAACAGTACTAAAGTCAGGCTTCCGTCCTCAGTTGGTCCTGCAAGCTCTCTCTTCGCCTAACTACTTTCGCTTTCGCGCCATCCACCAGCACTTCTGCCGCGCGTCCGCGTGTATTGTAATTTGAAGCCAATACTGATCCGTAGGCTCCGACGTCTAGAATCGCGAGCAGATCGCCTTCGCTGACTTGTGGAAGTTTTCTATCGCGGGCAAAGAAGTCGCCAGTCTCGCAGATGGGGCCGACTATGTCGGTACTCTCCGTTGCGCGCTTCTTGCGGGTGACGGGCACGATCTGGTGATACGCGCCGTACAGAGAAGGACGCAACAGATCGTTCATGGCCGCATCGACAATCAGAAAACGCTTGCCGTTATTCTTCTTCCGATAGAGGACGCGGGTCAGCAGCACGCCCGCTGGCCCGACGATGGAACGCCCCGGCTCCAGCAGCAGATGAAGTTTCAATCCGCGCAAGGGAGTAAGTACGGCCCGCGCATAGGCTGCAATTTGTTCCTCAAGACTCCCTTGCGCTCCCTTGTAGGAGATTCCCAGGCCGCCACCGGCGTCGATGTAACGAATATTGTGCCCTTCTTTGCGTAGCGCTCGAATCAGATCGGCTACTCGCTCTAGCGCCTCCTGGAAGGTGCCAACATCGGTAATCTGCGAACCGATGTGGACGCTCACTCCGGCCACTTTCAAATGGGGCTGCTTTGCCGCTTGGGCGTAGAGCATCTGTGCTTCTGGTATCGGTACGCCAAATTTGTGTTGATGCAGTCCCGTCGAAATGTAGGGGTGCGTTTTCGTGGAGACATCGGGATTGACGCGCAGCGCCACCGCGGCCTGTGTCTTCAGCCGCGTTGCGGTTTCGGAGAGAAGATTCAATTCCGAGGCGCTCTCGATATTGAAGAGCAGTATTCCGGCGCGCAGCGCGATTTCCATCTCTTCGGCGGTCTTGCCCACTCCGGAAAACACAACCTTGCTTGCGGCATTCCGATTTACCCGTAGAACTCGTTGCAGTTCCCCGCCTGAAACTACGTCGAAGCCGGTTCGCTCGGCAGCCAAAAGGCGAAGAGTTCCTAGTGTCGAATTAGCTTTCACTGAATAGCACAAGGTGTGACGAACGGAACGAAAGGAATGAGCGAAGGCGTTCACGCGGGCGCGGATCATGGCCGCGGAATAGACGTAGAGGGGAGTTCCGTGGCGCGCGGCCAAAGTTTCAAGACTCACAGATTCGCAGTAGAGTTTTGTTATCTGATCGCTAGTACAGCTACTGCGATTCGAGTTCCGATAGTCGAATGCAGGTGGCCGTAACGATTTCAGTTCGGAAGCGCGGCTCACTTACGTTTGCCCGTACCGTCTTTCACTTTGATGGCGACTACCGTTTGGTCGTCGAACGTTTCTACACCGGCGGCGTGCTCGGTCACGGCCTTGAAGATCTCGTTCACCACGCAGTCCGCGGATTTGGAGGAGCAGCCGGCGACAATCGCTTCCACTCGCTCGGGCCCAAACGATTGACCGTGCCGGTTGCGCGCGTCGAGGATGCCGTCGCTGAAGAACACGAACATGTCTCCCGGCTTGGCTTTGAAGCTTAGTTCGTCAAACTCGGCTTCGTCGAATAAGCCGAGCGGCAGGCCGGTTACCTCGACAAATTCAATTTTGCCGTCGTGGCAATAAATGGGCTTCGGCAGGCCGGAATTGGCGACCAGGAGAGTGCGCTTCTCGTCGTCCCACACGGCGTAGATGATCGAAACGAATTGGGCAGCAATCCTGCGTTCCGCCAGCGACAGATTCACGGCGGAGAGCATCTCGGCGGGGCCGGGCTCAATGGGCGCATGGGAACGGAGAATGCCGCTAACGAGCGCGGCGTAAATGGCGGCCGGCGCACCTTTACCGCTTACATCG
>JBAVAA010000042.1:0-6743 GCA_049585515.1 Terriglobales bacterium
CGTTCATGTTAGTCGTAACTAGGGCAGTCGGGGTTCCACCTTTCTGATAGGTCATTTGAAACTTGTACCATCCGGTGGTTGTGATTGTGGCCATCGGCGTGACCTGACCGTCTACGAATATTTCAACCGACGATCCAGTGGGTGTCAGCCGGAAATTGTGCTCCGCCCCCGAATTGTTGGGATCTGGGTTGCCCGGTTGCATGTCGATCCAGACGCCCGGACCGTTATAGATCGCAAGGGGCCAGTTGGCAAAGATGTACATATCGATGGACTGGCTGTAATCGCCGATATACGGAGGCTGAATCGCATAACCGAAGAAACTGTACTCCGCGGCGCCGTAGCCAAGATAAATAGAGGAGTCGTAGATGTTGGTAAGTTCGGCATGATAATTGCCAGCGGCCGAGGGCACGCCAAGAACGCCGGCGCCCGACGCAACGCGGGTTGTAATTGGGGTCCAATCACCAGTGTCGGTTTCAAAGCCCTGAAACGCGGGCTGGGCAAAGGCTGCGGCGGTCAGCAGCAGAAGCGAGACGAGCAGCGCAGCAAGTTTCATAAATCCTCCTCTTCACATTGGTCGCGGATTTTATAACTTCGGGTCGCATAGGACAACCCTAACTATGGGTAAAGAACAAATAGCGAAAGGTAAGATCGAGGTACGTGCGGTCTCTTGTTTGTAAACTTATGCTGGCTTCTAATCTGGCCTGGACGAGTTACTGGCTGAGAAACTGATTCACACACAGGACTAATGCCGCGACAAACGATGAATAGATAGACGGTAGCGCCGGCATCTTGGCGGCTGTCCCGAGAGCCTGCCCTGAGCTTTGCCGAAGAGGCGGCGAAGACGCCCGCGGACCTCGCTGGAATCCGGCCGCGCTACACCTCTTGCTCCTTGACATGCACCCGCAATCGAACTAACTTAGCAGGTCTTACCCTCCATTCACTCATCCGGTAGCATCGCGTCCCAAGGAGATTATGGAGACCAACACCTCGAACACCCCGACGCAGCCCATGCGTCTTCTGTCCATCGACGGCGGTGGGCTGAAAGGGCTGATCCCCGCCGAGGCCCTGATTGCCATCGAGACGCAACTAGACGCGCTCACCGGCCGCGCGCTGCCGCTTTCCGATCGCTTCGACCTGATCGGAGGCACCAGCACAGGCGCAATTCTTGCTGCGGGACTCGCGCTTGGCATGAAGGCGGCGGACATTCGCGACTTCTACCTGAAATTTGGCAAGCAGATTTTCACCAAGGTCTTCTTGCCGGAGCGAATCTGGCACAGTTATCCGAGCGGGCCGATCGAAGGGCATCTGAAAGATGTTTTCGGCGAAGCCACGACTCTCGGCAGCGACAAGCTGCGTACCAACATACTTATTGTCTCCAAGAATGTGACGCTGGGGACGACCTGGTTCTTCACGAATAACCCCAAGAGCAAGTACTTTCCCAACAATCGCAACCTGCCGCTATGGCAAATCGTCCGCGCCAGCAGCGCCGCGCCCACTTACTTCCCTCCACGGACGATTTCCGTTCCCGACGATGCGGGGCAGCCTCAGGAGTACGAGTTCATCGACGGCGGCGTCAGCAGTTATAACAATCCTTCAATGCAGGTCTTTCTCGAAGCCACCGATCCGAACTATCGGTTTGGATGGCCCACCGGGCCCGACAAGCTCTTACTGATGTCGCTGGGCACGGGATTTAATGGGATTACCGTCGCATCCGGCAAGGCTTCCGACTACAACCTGCTCGACTGGGCGCGATACGTGATCACGGAACTGATGGATGATGCCAACCTGCAGCAAAATGTGCTGATGCATCTAATCGGCCAGCCGCCGGCGGGGAAGGCTGCCGCTCCGGCCGCGGAAGCAAGCGCCGCGCGAGCCGTTGGTGCGCCAGCCGAAGATGCGCTGGATTTCCTCAATCCCGGCTCCGCAGCGACCAAGGCCCTGACTTACCAGCGCATCACAGTCAGCCTGACCCGCGCGCGCCTCGATGGCCTCAACCTTGGCGATATCGATCCTGCCAAGGTCAGCGAGATGGACGCGGTGGATCAAATGGGAAATTTTCAGCGGATCGGGCAAGCCATCGCTAAAGAGCAAGTGAAAATGGACCGGCTGCAGCAGTTTTTTGTCTGAGAACCCGGCCATTTCAGCCACAATTTCTTCCTTTGTTATAATCCTTCTCTTGCATCCAAGTGATTATCCGGCATGAGGTTGGTTGGAGTCCCAGGTTTGAGAAAAGTCCTGATCCCTTTGATTTTTATACTGCCTGCCAGCGTAACGTGGTTGAGCTGCGGCGGTACTCCTACCGCAAGCCCGCAAACCAGCGGCGTCAAATACCGCGCCTTCATCACCAATAACGTCAGCGCCGGCTCTACCGGGGCGGGCATATATATCGTCGACGCTTCGCTGGACGTGCGTGCGCCCGGAGCCGTGATTTCGGCAGGCAGCACGCCGGGGATGATGGTGGTGACACCCAACCACGCTCAGACCCTGGTCTTCAGCGGGAACGGCACGCAATTTTCCGACAACACGTTCAGCGTGATCAACAATGCGAGCGAAGGGAACGCCGCTCATCTGACTCTACCTGGCATGACGGAGAGCTTCGTCGTTTCGCCAGACAGCTCCGCGGCCTACATTGCGATTCCGACCGCGCCCGTGGTGGGGCAATCTCCAGGCATCGTGCAGGTCATCTCTCTGAACAGCGGGAGCGTGTCGGGACAAGCCGAAGTTCCCGGGGTCCACTATCTTTCGATCAACCATGGCGGCAACCGTATTCTTGGATTCAGCGAAGGGACCGATGCGGTCGCGGACACGGTAGCGGTGATCACGCCCTCAAACATCGGCATACCCAACGCTTCGGCCGTGAACTACATTGGCGGTCCGGGCATTTTCGATCATCCGGTGGCAGCCTTTTTCAGCAGCGACGACAGCACCGCCTACATATTGAGTTGCGGCGCCGAGTGCGGGGGAATGCAGGCCGGCGTTCAGCAATACAACATGGTCACGAACACTTTGGTGGCATCGCTCCCGCTTTGTACGTCCGGCGCGAACCCGCAGTGTGCCGGCAGCGAAGCTCTGGTAAACGGCTCGACCATGTATGTGGCGGGCACTCCAATGCCGGCGGCGGCATGCACCGGGCAAACCACAGCCGCACAGTCGTGTGGACTGCTTAATGTTGTTGACTTATCCACGATGACGCTCACAACCTCGGGCATCGCTATTACCGACGGCTATCACAACCGTATTGCGCTCGGAGCCAACGGGCAGCTCTTCATTGGGGCGAGCGATTGCACCGAGATCGTTCCCCCAGTTCCTACACCGCCGGGGACGGAGACTCGTGGCTGCCTTACCATCTACAACACGCTCAGTACGGCGGTGGGAGGCGCTCCAGCGGGCGGCGTGGTCATTTCTCCCGCGAATGGAGACGTCACCGGAATTGAGCCCATTGGCACTCGTCAGGTGGTCTATGTGGTCCAGGGGGGATCGCTCGACATCTACGACGACACCATCGATGCGCTGGAGTACAACCCAAACAATCCGAATAACCCGGGCAAGGTTAATGCCCTCGTCGGCAATTTCATCGACGTCAAAACGGTGGATTTCTAGGCGGTGTCTCAGTTAGGAAAATTTGTCATCCTGAGCGAAGCGAAGGACCTGCTGTTCGTCGGCGGCGATCGCACGTCTGGTTGAACCTCTTCGCTTTGTCCACTGAGAACTGAGAACCGAGAACCGAGAACTGAGAACTCTATTTCGGCGCCAGCGTCATCTCGTGCTTCCGGTGCTGATCGACCGCATTCTGCGAAAAGGGAAACGCGAAGGTCGAGCCTCCATACCATGCTTTCCATTGGTCCAGGTAATACGGACTGAGAAAGATTCCGCTCTCTCCTGTCACCAGGTTGAGCGTGCTTTCGTCGAAATCCGCAAAATTCCAGGTTGCCCGTTCGGAGGGTCCAAAAACGCGGCCCACGGCCTTGACCGTGTAGTTGTTTCCGCTCAACGGGTGCGATCCCGGGCCGGTGAAGCGGCCAACCACCGGAAGATGGCTGAGCACCAGATGGTCGATTTCAACCGGATAATTCTTGCCCCACTTCCATTGACCGAGATCCTGGGGAACTTCGGTCTCCTTCATCACATTCTCGACGGCAGCCGTCAGCAGGCTTCCGTAGTCGGAGTAGCCAGAGGGCAGCCAGCGCGGCGGTTGCTTGGTCAGGACATTTTCCAGCCAGACCGACGACATGCCCCAGCGATAGCTCTTCCAACTCAGAGTTCCCGCAGCGGCGTCTGAACCGGAGTTCGGAGTCTGCGCTGCTCCCAGCTTCGGCTCGAGCAGCAGACGTGCCAGTTCTGCGCGCGCCTTGGTCTCAAGGGTTGGGGCGGCTGAATCCGCCGACATCCGCCCATCCCAGTCGCGCAGAATGTCGGCGGCCTGCTTCGCCCGGGGAGAAACGCTGGCGGCGTGATCGATCGCGTACACGAATTTGTCGGCGCAGAAACGGTCGAATGTGGAGGACACATCCATCTGCAGGGCGAGCATATCCGCGGACGCAAACTTCTTGCCCGATTCAAGCACGCGGTAAATTCGATCTGTTCGCCACGGCGCTTCCCACTCGGTGCTGATCGAATACTTGTAGCCAGCCGGAGTGATGCGCCCGTTCGCGGTTGCCAGAATTCCTTCCGGCGGATCGTAGATGTGCGGCATGTCGTCGAAAGGAATCCAGCCCTTCCATTCATGCGCGTCATCGCTGCCGCTGACGGGCAGGCTGCCATCGCCCGCAGCGCGGATCGGCACCCGGCCTGTTGCCTGATAACCGATGTGGCCATCCACGTCGGCGTACATCACATTTTGTCCCGGCGCGCCGAAGGCGGAAAACGCTTTGCGAAATTCATCCCAGTTCTGGGCGGTGTTTACGTCGAAGAAAACCAGACCCTCGCCGTCTTGCAGCGTCCAGCGCAGCGCGATCTGGCGCGTCTCGCCTGGAACGAGTTCGGTGATGATCGGGCCGTGGCGCGTGGATACGACGTCGAGAACCACGTCGGGCTTGCCCTTGACGTGAATCGTCTCCCGCCGGTGCTGCGCGTCAACCCATCCTTTGGGAGTTTTGTACTGTCCCTGCGCGTTGAACTCTTCGATGAAGTCGTCTTCCACCGTCGGACCAACGTTGGTGAATCCCCATCCGATGCGCTGGTTGTGGCCAACGATCACAAACGGAATTCCGGGCAGCGTAACGCCGGCCGCGTCGAAGTTGCCGTTTGTTGTTTTCAGGTGCGCCGCAAACCAAAGGTTCGGCATCTGGTGGTCAAGGTGCATATCGTTCGAGAGCAGCGGTTTCCCCGAAACCGTATGCTGCCCGGAGACCACCCAATTGTTTGATCCGGGCCGGAAGGTGTTATTGGAAGATCCAGATCCAGTGGAGTCGTCAGCGCCGGAGGGGAATCCAGATTGAGAGGAGTATTCGTTGCCGGAGGAAAATCCAGCCCCGGAGGGGCGTCCGAGCTTAGCCCAGCGCTTCAGCTCTGGGAAAAGTGAAAGAGACGACTCAAGTCCCGGAGGGACGGCCCAGTTGCCTTGAAGGGCCACGGCTTCAGCCGTGCCGCTAAGCGCGGAAAAAAATACGGGCTTTAGCCGCTGAGGGCCGCGCGCAGAGGGCACTTCCGAAATCGCGCGTCCCGTCCCAGAGGGATCGATCTCTTCCTCATCATCGTCGTCTTCATCGCTGCTCTTAACGGCAGGATTGGCCTCGATCCGCCGCACCTCTGTAGGCGGACGGTCCCGCCAGGAAGAATTCACGTACAAGTCGGCCGCCAATTCCGGTCCCAGTTTCGCCAGTATTTTCTCCCGCGTCACCGCGCGCTGATAGCTGTAGTGGTTGAGATCCTCCACCATGCGCGCACCGACCAGCAGGGAATCGGTCGCGGTCCAGGGACGCGGGGTGTACTTCAACAAGCGGAATTCGAGCGAAAGCCGGTCGCGATGCGATTCGATAAACGCGTTTACTCCTCGAGCGTACGCTTCAAAATAAGGCCGCTCGCGCGCGGTGATATTTTTCTCCGACGCTTCGGCCGCGAGCCGGAGGCCCAGAATCCGCTGTTCGCGGTCCATCGGAAGCGTAGCTTCACCGAGCACTTCGGAGAGCTCTCCGGCAGCCGCGCGCCGCATGATGTCCATCTGCCACAGCCGGTCCTGGGCGGTCACGTAGCCCTGGGCAAAAAATAGGTCTTCGAGGGAAGACGCTTCAATTGTCGGCACACCCTGCTCATTGCGGATAACGCGAACCTTAGCCGAGATTCCCGGCACAGAAATGGTGCCATCGAGTTGCGGCAGGGGCTTGCGCGCGGTCCAAAAGAGCCACCAGAGGCCGGCGATCAGCGCCACCAGCAGCAAACAAACGGCGTAGTAGAGAATGCGCAGCGCAGACCAACGATTGCGCCGCCCGACTTCCGGCAACGAGGCGGTAACGGACATTACTCAAAGATTGTAGGGGTGTAGGGTGTTCGTGACAACCGGCCAGGTGCCACACCCGTTCGCGTCCCTTGCGATTTAGCGGGAGGTGAATTCTCGGGCGCCTTTGACTTTTTTCATCACAATCAACCGGTGATCATCATCACAGACATTTAACCCGAGCATGCGGAATAATCAACAATGTGATTGGGGTAGCGAGAGGTAAACGTCTGAATCGAGACGGCCCTCCGAAGCTGCGCCGGCCCCATTCTCAGCGCTCTTTGAAAACCGAAACGGGAAGCAATTAGTC
>JBAVAA010000043.1:0-4297 GCA_049585515.1 Terriglobales bacterium
GCCGTACACCGTGACGCTCACGGAATCCGCATTCGACGCGCTGAAACCCGGCGTGTAGCCCACTTTTCCCGCGGGAAGCCCGTTGCTGTCGTGCACGGCAAAAGCAAAGTCGGGCTTGGGAAAGCGGGTGAACAGTCCATCTTTGATCATCGCCTTCGCGCCGCCGATGCGCTCCTCCGCAGGCTGTCCGACATAAATAAAGGTTCCGTGCCAGCGGTCCTTATTCTGGACAAGCAGCGCGGCCGTTCCAATGCCGATCGCCATATGCAAATCGTGGCCGCAGGCATGCATCACCGGAACCTCGACCCCGCGGTCATCGTGCGTGGTGACGTGGCTTGCGTAAGAAAGCCCGGTTTTCTCCGGAACCGGCAAAGCGTCCAGCTCCGCCCGCAGCATCACCACCGGCCCGGAGCCATTCTTGAACACACCAACCACACCCGTGCCGCCAAAATCAGTGGTGACGTCGTATCCGAGTTTGCGAAGCTGGTCGGCAATCTTGGCCGCGGTCTTCTGTTCGTGATAGGAGAGCTCAGGATTGCGATGTAGGTCCTGATAAAGCGCGTCCACCTGGGGATAGACGGCATTGATCTCGGTGGAGGGAACGCTCCAGGGCTCGGCGCCCCAGGATGCCGCGGAGAATGCCAGGATGAGAACGGCCAGCAGTGGAAGTTTCATAGATTTGGGTTCCATTCAGTAGGGTTAGTGTGTTGACGGAGCCTTGCCTCGTCCAAGCGGGGCAGAACCCCGCTGCCATGTAGCTATCGAGCAGGCACAGCACAGTGCTGATCGAACGCTGCTCGCAGATCGGCGGCAATGGCCGAGGAGTCGCGGGTTTCAATCTGACGCCGCTCCATCATGTAGACCAGCTTGCCTTCGCGCAGAATAGCAATCGAGGGTGACGATGGCGGGTATCCTGTGAAATAGGAACGGGCGCGCTCGGTCGCTTCGATGTCTTGTCCCGCAAACACGCTTACGATGCTGTTGGGGATGGTCGAATGCTGCAGCGCCAGACGTACGGCAGGCCGCATGCGCCCCGCGGCGCATCCGCAAATGGAATTTACAATCACCATCGTCGCCCCCGGATAGCCCAACAGGACACGATCAACATCAGCGGCACTGCGCAGTTCTTCGATTCCCAGACGCGTCAGTTCCTCGCGAATCGGGATCACCATTATTTCTGGATACATGAAATCTCCTCAAATCTGTAACGGTAATTTGCAACTGATAATTTGAAGGTCGCACCCTTCGGCTTTCGATTACCATCGTTGTCTCTTGAAACAAGGGACGCTTAACCAACTATAGAGCAAATTCGCATGACGATTCAGGAAAACATCCCGCTGGCGCCTCTGACCACCCTGCAAGTGGGCGGAGCAGCACGCTACTTCACCGAACTCAAAAGAGAAGACGAAGTTCGCGAGGCGGTGCAGTTCGCGAAAACGCGATCTTTGCCGCTGTTTGTCCTCGGCGGCGGAAGCAACCTGCTAGTAGCCGACTCCGGTTGGCCCGGACTAGTGCTGAAAATTGCTATTGGCGGAATCACCACCCCAAATGCAACCAACACCGCAGGCAACGCGGTGCTATTCAGCGTGGGAGCAGGCGTCAACTGGGATGACTTTGTCGCGCAGGCCGTGGTGCAAAATTGCGCGGGAGTCGAGTGTTTAAGCGGCATTCCCGGAAGCGTTGGGGGCACGCCCGTACAAAACGTTGGCGCTTACGGGCAGGAGGTCGCCGACACCATCGAATCGGTACGCGCATGGGATTTGAAAGAAGACCGCATCGCGGTCTTGCCCAAACCGGCCTGCGGATTTCGCTACCGCGCAAGCATTTTTAACACCACCGAGCGCGGACGCTACATCATCTTGCGGGTGAACTATCGATTGCATCGAGGCGCAACTCCGACTCTGAAGTATGCCGATTTGCAAAAGCACTTTGCCGAACGGCTCGGCCCGAAAAACCCATCGCTCGCCGAGACGCGCGAGGCGGTGCGCGAAATCCGCCGCAACAAGGGCATGCTGATTGTCCCCGGTGACCCCGATTGCCGCAGCGCCGGATCGTTCTTCAAAAATCCGGTACTCAGCGAAGCACAGTTCAAAGAACTGGCCGCGCGCGCCGCCGAGAAGAGACTCGAGGTTCCCAGTTACCCAGCGCTCGATGCCCAGCACAAGGTTTCTGCTGCGTGGCTGGTGGAACATTCCGGGTTCTCGAAAGGATATTCGGCAGGCGCCGCCGGCATCTCAACCAAGCATGCACTGGCGTTGATCAATCGCGGAGACGCGAAGGCCAGCGATATTGTCGCCCTGAAAGATGAAATCCAACACGCCGTGCAGGCGGATTGGGGAATTCTGCTGGAGCCAGAACCGGTGTTCGTAGGCTTTTGACCGGTCAGGAGAAGCATTGGGCTTTAAAACATCGAATCGTTCAAGTCACGCGATTCTGAACGCAATGATTCAATGCCCCAATGATTAAATGATTCAATAAATCAAGGGCGGCGCATCCCGCAATCACGGATCCCCCATGCCGGCCCAGAGGGTCCTCTACCGCGGGATCCGCCCAGTTGCACTATCGGCCAGTTCGCGCGCCCGCTTGAATATCTTCCGGAACATCTCTTTGGTAAGTTTGCCGGTCTGCGTGTTCTGCTTGGAGGGATGATAGGACGCCAGCAAAACCCGCCCATCAGGCAGCGCGTATTCCGCGCCGTGTCGAAATTCATACCCGCGTTTGCTGGCGATCTGCTTCTTTCGCAGCAAATAGTTGAGGTAGGCCTCGAATCCAATTCTTCCCAAAGCGACAATCACGCGCAGATCTTTCAGTCCTTCGAGTTCGCGCTCCAGGAACGGAGCGCAATTGGCCAACTCCCCGGGAAGAGGCTTGTTGTCGGGCGGCGCGCACCGGGCCGCCGCTGTGATGTAGAGACCTCGCAGAGAAAGCCCGTCTTCCCGATCAGTCGCCATCGGCTGATTGGCGAAGCCGGTTTCAAACAACACCGGATACATGAAGTTTCCCGAAGCGTCTCCGGTAAAAGGCCGGCCGGTGCGATTGGATCCGTGAGCGCCGGGAGCGAGTCCGAGCACGAGCACGCGCGCGTCGGGATCGCCAAAGCCAGGGACCGGCTTTCCCCAATACTCATGTTCGCGGTAAGCACGGCGCTTCTCCCGGGCAATGCGCTCCCGGTATTCAACCAGCCGCGGACAGCGCGCGCAGGCGACGACTTCCGCGTTAAGAACCTTCAGCCAGTTAGGGAGGGACACTCCGCATATTGTATTTGCTCGTGTGGCGCGGACGCCCTCGTCCGCGGCTGTTGCTCTTGCTGTTGCTGTTGTTCTTGCTGTTGCTGTTGCTCTTGCTGTTGCTGTTGCTCTTCTATTCAGCACAGGCTTCTCCCGTCCCCAGAGAGTTGTTTCGCCGCGCGCTTTTCGCGGACGGGGCATCCGCGCCACACGACCACATCAAAGCTCCACCAGTTACTTTAGTGGGTAGACTATCCCCCTCCACCGTTTGACGTTGCTCTTCGAGAGTCTTTACACTCAGGGTTGCGGTACAAGGTGTCGCAGCGGAGCAACTTTCTCCCGACTCTGCTGCCGCGGCCGCACTGGAAAGGTACCTTGTGAGCCCCGCTGAGATTAAAGACAGCACGCCCCAGGAAAACACGCCGAGTGGCTCGACCAAGGAAAACGCAGCCAAGGAAAGTGTAACCAGGGAAAGCGCCACCAAGCGCGAGATTCAGGTCGAAATCCCGGTCGCGGATGTCAATCGCCAGACCGATTCGCTGATCCAGAAATATCAAAAGCTGGCACGCATTCCCGGCTTCCGGCGCGGCCATGTTCCGGCGTCCATCATTCGCCAGCGTTTTTCCGAAGAGATCAAAACCGACATGGTTGAAGCGTTGATTCCGCGTTTCTTCCGGCAACAGGCTGAGAGACTGAGTCTGCATCCCGTATCGCAGCCGCGGGTGACCGACCTGCACCTGCACGATGGCGAGCCCCTGCGTTTCAAAGCGGCTTTCGAGGTTTTGCCGGAAATCAAGCTCCAAGGCTACAAGGAGCTGCGCGCCGACAAGCCGGAGATCGCGGTTTCCGAAGCCGACGTGGAGCAGACACTCGCCGAACTGCGCGAGCGTCATGCCACCTTCAATCCGGTGGAGGGCCGCTCCCTCGCCGACGGCGATTTCGCCCAGGTCTCGCTCGATGGCAATCCCAAGGCCGAACAACAGTCGGCCGGAGAGAAGGCGGGCGAGGGCCAGCCCGTGCACATGGATGAAGTGCTGGTCGAAATCGCGGGCAAGAACACGATGCCCGAA
>JBAVAA010000044.1:0-8221 GCA_049585515.1 Terriglobales bacterium
GATGTGTCCCTCAAGATGGTTGACAGCAATCAGCGGCTTCTCCAGCCCAAAGGCCAGCGCCTTGGCAAAGCTGATGCCGACCAGCAGCGCCCCCGCCAATCCTGGGCCTTGCGTGACCGCGATAGCATCCACCGACTGGTAAGTCTGTCCAGCCTCAGCCAAAGCCGCGCGCACCACAGGAACGATAGCGCGCAAATGCTCGCGCGAAGCCAGCTCTGGAACCACTCCGCCATAGGGTTGATGTGTTGCGATCTGCGAGGCGACGACGTTCGACAGAATCTGCTCCCCCGAGCGCACTACCGCCGCCGCCGTCTCATCGCAGGAGGTCTCGATGCCGAGGATGTAGGCGTCAGGCGTCATAGCTGATTGCTCCTATTTTCGATTCGGGAGCTGAGCGCCCCAGCCAAAATATACAGCAATAACAATTCGCAGCGGCCATCCGATTCCTGAGGCTGCGCTTCGCCAGGCTTTTCGCTCAGTACCATCCGTCCCGACACGGCCGTTTGGAAAAACGTGCAAAATAACGCAAAAATAACTTGCATCTGTGGAAATTTGCCGTAATCTCACACATGCGAACTAACTTCGCCGAAATGCCCGGAAATCGCCGTGCACCCGGGAGCCGCGCAAAGAAAGTCGTTTTTTCGGGATCCGGAGACGCGGTGGTGAGAGTGAGTCGCTTGAGGAGGAAGCCATAGAAATTGGCAACAGCCACCGCACCAGCTAACATCCCGCAGCCTGAATTTCCTGCCGTCGCTCCCCAGACGAAGAAGAAATCTATCCGCCTCACTCTTTGGCCATTGGTCGCCGCGACTTTTTTTATGGTCTCGGGTGGAACCTATGGCACCGAAGACATCGTGCATGGCGCCGGGTATGGCAAGGCGATTCTCATCCTGCTGCTGACGCCGCTTCTCTGGAGCCTGCCTACCGCGTTCATGATCGGCGAGCTATCGAGCGCGCTGCCTTTTGAAGGCGGCTACTACGCTTGGGTGCGGCGCGCCATGGGGAATTTCTGGGGATTTCAGGAGGCCTGGTTGTCGCTGGTTGCGTCCATTTTCGATATGGCGATTTATCCTACGCTGTTTGTGGCGTACCTTACGCGGATGTTCCCGTGGTTTCAGGAGAACCATCGCGGCGTAGCCGTCGCGCTGGGCGTGGTGATCGTCTGTGCGGTGCTCAATATTATGGGCGTGAAGGTCGTTTCGACGACTTCGTTGTGGCTGTTCTTTGCGCTGTCGGCGCCATTTGCGGCGATCTTTCTGCTGGCGCCGTTCAAGATTCACGCGCTGGCGAATGCGGTGACCAAGCCGACTACTTCAAACGTCGACATTCTTGGCGGGCTGCTCATCTGCATGTGGAATTACATGGGGTGGGACAACGCCTCGACCATTGCTACTGAGGTGGAGCGCCCGCAACGGACTTATCCTCGCGCCATGCTAGTCGCGGTGGCTATTGTCTGCATCACTTATGTTCTTCCGTTTGCCGCCATGTGGATTACCGGGCTTCCGGCTAGCGCATGGGAGACTGGCGCCTGGGCCGACGTCGCGCAGTTGATGGGTGGACCGGTGCTTCGGATCGCGCTGGTGGCGGGCGGCATGATGAGCGGTTTCGGCATGTTCAATGCGCTGGTCATGAGCTACTCGCGCCTGCCGCTGGCTATGGCGCAGGATGGCATGCTGCCGAAGGTTTTTGGGAAGCTGCATCCGAAATCGCGCGCGCCCTGGGTCGCGATTCTGGCGCTGGCGATTGGTTGGGGACTGGCTCTGAATCTTGGGTTTGAGCGGCTGGTGACGCTCGACATCGTGATTTACGGGGCGAGCCTGACGCTGGAATTTGTGGCCCTGATCTGCCTGCGCATTCGCGAGCCGGAATTGAAGCGGCCGTTCCGCGTGCCGGGCGGGCTGTTGGGAGCTATTGCGGTCGGTATTCCTCCGGTGCTGCTGCTGGGATTTGCCATCGTCCGCAGCGAACATGAAATGGTGCTGGGGATGAGTTCATTCTGGTTTGGCGCAATCCTGATCGGTGCCGGCGTCGTTGCTTACCTGATCAACCACGCGCTCAAGCCAGCCGGTTGGGCCGTCCCGGAACCGAAACCGGAAATGGCGTCGTAGGTTCGCACACGGCCAACCATTTGCGGTAACGGATGCAGCTTTTGTACGGGACGAGTGACTGATATGCTTCCCGCTCCTGGACGATGTTGCTTCCCCTGCTGCACGAAGTTTGCAGACCACACCCATCACGTTACGTACAAACCAGAGGTCACAAAACCCCTTTGTCGTCTGCACCACGAAGAAATCACAATCCTCAACGGACAAAAGGCAAGAAAGGTTCGACACGAACTTTCGAACCGACACCGCTGGTGGATTTGGTACCAGTGGCTTGAAGGAAAGTTGAAGATTCGGCGTACCAAGAAGGCGCTAGAGTACATCGAGAAATGGAATCGGACAACGACAGTTCGATTGGATGCACAGCTTGCCACGCCTGAACCGACGGACCGACACCGAGCACAGGCGGCAGAAGTTTCCGCAAAGTCGCACCCGCGCAAGAAAAAGAGGCCTGGTCGCGGGAAGAAAACTAACGCTGCCAAGTCCCAAAGATCGCGTGTGGCCCGCAAAACCAGAGGCTCAAAACAGCTAGACCGCAAGAAGAAAAAAAAGAAGCTGCTATAGAAGCTTCAGACGGGACTTGCTTTTCTTTTGTGGCTGGGCTTTGCACCCATATACACAGAATATTGGAAAAGTGGTGTATATTATACCCATGGGCAGAACCAACATTGTGATCGATGAGGGCCTGATCCGTAAGGCGCGTAAGCTGACCCGTCTCCGGACCAAACGGCAGATCGTCGACCGAGCGCTTGATCTACTGGTGCGTTCAGAGAGCCGCAAGGGAATCCTCAAGTATTACGGAAGCGGTATTTGGCAAGGCGATCTGAAGACCTCACGGAGAAGTCGAGTGTGATCCTGGTCGACAGCTCGGTCTGGGTCGATTTCTTTCGTCCGTCACCGGGACGTGGAGGGGCCGAACTGCGGCGGATGATTGAGGAGAGTGAGCCTTTCGCTCTGAGCGGGATCGTCGTCGCCGAGGTTTTACAGGGTTTGACGCGGGATGCTAGCGTGATTGAGCGTTTCCTGGCACAGTGGGACATGCTGGAACCGAGCGGATTTGACACTTATCGGAGCGCGGCCGCAATTTACCGTGCGGGACGAGGAAAAGGTGTCACGTCCAGCACAATTGATACCCTCATCGCAGCCATTGCGCTGGAACACGGCGCCATCGTTTTTACGCTCGATCGGGATTTTGCGCGAATTGCGCGCATGACAGGTCTGGAGCTGTATTCGGAGACATGAACAAACGTAAATCCAAAGGCGCATACATGATCTCGGCGGTGGCCGAGATGTATGAGATTCATCCTCAGACTTTGCGCCTCTATGAGCGCGAGGGGTTGCTCAAGCCTAGCCGCACCGAAGGCAACACACGGCTTTATACTGATGAAGATTTGCAGCGGCTTGAGTTTATCCTGTCGCTGGCGCGCGATCTAGGCGTCAACATCAGCGGCATTGCCATTATTCTGCAAATGCGCGAGCGCATGGAAGAGATGCAGCACCAGATCCAGGATTTCGTGCAATTCATTCAGCATGAGGTGCTGACTCGGGCGTCGGCCGCTGCCGATCCTTCGAAGGGCGCGATCGTGCCGATGCGGCGGACGATTGTGCCGGCGGCGGATTCATCGCGCCGGAAGAACTAGTGTCACTTGTACAACAAATATTTCTCGCGAAGCGCTAGGAATTGCTTTAGTTGTTCCTGCCAGTCTTCGGCGATTCTTCTGGGATCGTCCCCCTCCGCAATTGCCTGGAACACTTCCTGATTCACGAGCAGATCCGCCATCTTTTCCAGCTTGAAATCATTCAGATACAGCTTATGCAACGCCGATGCCAGCTCGATCCCCATTTCCGGAGAATCCAGCGTATTCCGGTCCAGAATGATCAGGTTCACGCCTTCGCAACGTTCGCCGGCAAAATTGCTCGATGACGGAGTGAACGTCACAGGCACGAACCGCACGCTCTGAATTTCGCGCGCGTTCAAATAGGCCGCGAGTTCCCTGCTCTTCATCCATGGTGCGCCCAGCACCTCGAAGGGCGTATCCGTGCCACGTCCCACTGAGACGTTGGTCCCTTCAATCATCGCCACTCCGGGATAGAGCGTTGCCTCATTTAAGCTCCTCAAGTTAGGCGACGTATTTACCCAATTTAGACCCGTCGAATCGAACCAGTCTCCGCGCTGCCAACCTTCCAACGCCACGACGTCGAGATGCGCCCCAATGTGCCGCTCGGCATTCACCATTTTCGCCAGCTCACCCAGGGTCATTCCGTGGCGCACGGGCTCGGGAAAATAATTCGTAAACTTTTCCTGCTCCTGATCAGACATCGGCCCCTGGACAAACGATCCGGTGATCGGGTTTGGCCGATCCAGAAGGATCACGTCAACTCCCGCCTTCGCCGCGGCCTCCAGAAAATTTCCGACTGTGGCCTCGTACGTGTAAAAGCGCGCGCCCGCATCTGCTAAATCAATCACGACCGCATCCAGCCGCTTCAATACGTCGATTGACGGACGCCTGGCGGCATCTTTTGCGCCATATACGCTGTAGACTGCAATTCCCGTCGCCGAATCCTTGTCGTTCTTGACGTTGGTCGTATCGAGCGTTCCGGTCACTCCATGTTCAGGACTGAAGATCGCATCCAGCGAAAGGCCGGGGACATTCGCCAGCACGTCAATCGTGCGACGACCTTCCGAATCGACGCCGGTCTGATTCGTCAGCAGGCCAATGCTTCGCGGAGCGCCGCCCCTGGCCGGATGCAGCGCCGCGAACCTGGTCTCCTCGAGCACGTCAATTCCGGTCTTCACCGTTCCGTTGCGCACAGCCAGCTTGCGCGCCGCGCTCTGCATCTCGTTGTAGCCGGTAATGGCTGCCACCCGCATCTTCTCCGCTTCGGCGGGATCGAGCGCGAGCGCTGCCGCCACCGCGGTCGCGACTCTCGTACGAAGCGAAACTGCTCTTCCCTTCTGCTTTGGCTCCGACGTGTGCACCACATCCATGTGAACCGCATTCGTAAGCAGCACGATGTAGGTCTTTGTCGCCGGATCAATCCACAAGGACGTTCCGGTAAACCCCGTATGCCCGTAACCGCCGACCGGCAACAGTTCTCCGCGATTGGTGGAGAAAGGAGAATCGATGTCCCACCCAAATCCGCGGAGCGCCGTTCCATTCACCGGTTGTTGCGGCGCAGTCATCTTCGCAACCGTCGCCGGAGTTAATACGCCGCGCCCGCCATCGAGCATGGCTTGGGCGAAAAGCGCCAGGTCGTCGGCGGTGGAAAATAGTCCGGCATCGCCCGCGACTCCGCCCATCCGGCGCGCGGTTGGATCATGCACCACTCCGCGCAGCAGGCGATGATTCTCATCTTCTTCGGTCGGAGCGATGCGAGGCTGCCATGACGCAGGCGGCAGAAATCGGCTGTCTTTCATGGCGAGTGGCGCAAAGATATGCTTCGCCGAATACTCATCCAGCGACTCGCCCGAAAGGCGCTCGACGAGCGCTCCCAGAACGATGAAATTAACGTCGCTATAGACGAATGCAGACCCTGGAGACTGCTCGGGCGCGACTTCGAATGCCATGCGATAAGCGGTTTCCTTGCCTGCCCACTTGTTCGTCAATTCGAGATCTTCGGGCAAGCCCGAGTAGTGCACCAGAAGCTGCCGGATCGTAATATCCTGCTTGCCGTTTTGGCCGAACTCGGGAAGATACTTCGCGACCGGATCGGCCATGCGTAACTTTCCCTGCTCCCAGAGCTGCATGACCGCCGTCGTGGTCACGACAACCTTAGTCAGCGACGCGCAATCAAAAACCGTATCGAGCGCCATGACTTCCCGCCGAGGTTCAATGGCTCGGCTACCATAGGCTTTGCGATACACCACGCGCCCATCATGACCGATTACGAGCACCGCCCCCGGAATCTGGTGTTGGGCAATAGCGTCGTTGACGATGGGATCGAGAACGGTAAGACGGGAGTCGAGCGAAGTCTGGGAGAACGCGGCGGCGGAAAGCAAAAGACCAAGGAACAACAGATTTGTCGATAAATATTTCACGTCTGCTGTGACTCTACATGACCCTGCAGACGCGGCTCAAGGCTAGTGTTACAAACGACACTCTCAAAGTAACTCCCCGTTTGCCTCCGCTCGCCGCCTTTGCTATAACCCCATCAGTTCACAAAAGGCCTTGAAGCTGACGCTGCCGAACCGAGAGTCGGGATTTTCTTTTCTGGTGCGCAGTCTTTCCGCGCAGGACGATCGCTTTCGCAGCGCCCTCGGCATCCTCGAAAAGGCGATTGCCGCCCGAACTTTTCCAGCCTGCTCGCTCGCCATCACACTTCGCGGAGAACTTATCGCCCACAAAGCTCTCGGCCGTTTCACGTATGATCCGGCTTCGCCCGAGGTCAACACAACTAGCCTCTTCGATCTCGCCTCGCTCACCAAAGTTGTTGCCACGACCGCCATGGCCATGATCCTCTATGAGCGCGGGCTGCTCGATCTCGAAGCGCCGGTCGCGGCGATCGTCCCGGAATTTGGCGGTGAGCTTGACGATGGCGCTCTTAACGACAATGACGATCGCCGGCACGAAATAACCGTGCGCATGCTGCTCGCGCACAGCTCGGGCCTGCCTGCCTACGAAAAACTTTTTCTGCGCGCGAAGACGCGCCAGCAACTTCTGCAGGCCGCTTTCGGCGCCCCCCTTGCCGCCGACCCCGGAACCGACGCCCAATACAGTGACATCGGCTTCATTATTCTTAGCGTTGTGATGGAACGCTTGACCGATGAACCTCTCGACACGTTCTGTCAGCGCGAAATCTTCGGGCCGCTTGGTATGACGCACACGGCCTTCCATCCTGCGCCAGCCTTGAAACAATTCATTCCGCCGACCTGCGACGATCGCATGTTCCGTCATCGAATTATTCAAGGCGAGGTGCAGGACGAAAACGCAAGCGTTCTCGCCGGCATTGCGGGACACGCCGGACTGTTCTCCACCGCCGACGATCTTGCCATCTTCGCGCACGCGATGCTCAGCGGCGGATATCCCATCCTTCGCCCCGAAACCATCGAATTCTTTTCGCGACGAGAATCTGCGCCCAAGGGGACTTCGCGGGCGCTGGGCTGGGATACGCCGTCAGCGCCTTCGCAATCCGGAAAATATTTGTCGCAGCGTTCTTTCGGGCACCTCGGTTACACGGGCACATCCCTGTGGATCGATCCGGACCGCCAGCTTTCGATAACTTTGCTGACCAACCGAACATGGCCCGATTGCGCGAATCAGGCGATCAAACAGGTGCGCCCGGCATTTCACGACGCGGTGATGGAAGCCCTGGGAAAACAAGCTTGAAACGCAAAGCTTCCAAGCACGAAGCTCCGAATCGGAGGGTGAGCCGCGAACTTCGCCGCCTCGGCACGGAGAGGGCAAACTCCGCCTCCGCGGATCTAGATCGTAAATCGGCGCTCGAAATTGCCCGCATCATCAATTCCGAAGATGCCAAGGTCGCCGCCGCCGTGAAGCGGGCGCTGCGGCCAATCGCGCGCGCTATCGATCTGATCGCCGCAGCGCTGCGGGATGGTGGGCGGCTCATCTACGTTGGCACCGGGACCAGCGGACGGATCGCTGCACTTGACGCGGTCGAGTGTCCGCCGACGTTTGACGTCGATCCGCGAATGGTTCAATTCATCATCGCGGGCGGCAACAAAGCGCTGAGCAAAGCCGTGGAGGCCGATGAAGACTCCCGCGAGTTGGGACGAAAAGCAATTGCGAGGAAGAAGCCAACGAAAAAAGATGTGGTCGTGGGCATTGCTGCGAGCGGCCGCACGCCCTTTACCATTGCCGCGGTCAAGTATGCGCGCGCCCGCGGCGCAAAAACGGTAGCCGTTGTCTGCAACCCTAACTCTCCCCTCGGCAAGGCTGCACATATCGCGATTGTTGCCGACGTTGACGCGGAGGTGATCGCGGGTTCAACCCGCATGAAAGCAGGCACTGCCCAGAAGATGATTCTGAACATGCTCACAACCGGGGCGATGGCGCGCCTCGGCTACGTATACGGGAACCTGATGGTCAACGTCGGTCCTAAGAATGAGAAACTAGTCGAACGCGGAGTGGGGATTCTGGAAAAGGCCGTCGGTCTCGACC
>JBAVAA010000045.1:0-3252 GCA_049585515.1 Terriglobales bacterium
CGCGCCCGGACTTGCATCCGAGCCAGCCCGCATCGACCATCTTGATCAGCAGCGGACACGGCCGGTACTTCGGATCGCCCAGCCCATCCTGTAGCACGCGCATGATATCGAGACATACATCGAGCCCGATAAAATCCGCGAGGGTCAATGGGCCCATCGGATGCGCCATGCCCAGTTTAAACACTTCATCCACTGCCTCGGCTGTCGCTACACCCTCCATTACCGCATACATCGCTTCATTCAGCAGCGGCATCAGCACACGGTTCGAAACAAATCCCGGAGCGTCATTCACCTCGACCGGCGTTTTTTCCAGGCTTACCGCCAGGTCGCGCACCGTCTCAAACGTAGCTTGCGATGTCGCGAGGCCTCGAATCACTTCCACGAGTTTCATCACCGGGACCGGATTAAAAAAGTGCATGCCGATGACCTTGTCGGCGCGCCCGGTCAGCGCCCCGATCTTCGTAATCGAGATGGAAGATGTATTCGTGGCCAGAATCACATCCGGCTTTGTCTCCATCAGTCGATCCAGTGCACGAAAGATCGAGGCCTTGATCTCAAATCTTTCCGTGGCCGCCTCGATCACCAGATCGCAATCGGCGAGCTTCGCGCGATCAAGCACCGCCGTAATCCGCCCCAGCGTGGAAACCTTGTCATCCGCACTAATCTTGTTTTTGGAGACTTCGCGATCGAGGTTTTTCGCTATCGTTGCGAGCCCGCGATCCAGAAATCGCTGCTCTACATCGCAGAGCACGACGTTGAATCCGGACCGGGCAAACACGTGGGCGATCCCGTTGCCCATTGTGCCGGCTCCAATCACTCCTACTAATTGAATGGTCATGGTCGCCTTTCGAACGGTTGCCACGCGAGGATGCTGAGCAAAGCACGAAACCGCACAGTTTAGCAGGTTGGGACTTGGGCTCCGGTCTTGCGTCCCGTTCGGGGGATCCTTAGTCTCGGGAAGGAAAGCTACTTGTCTTTGGCAACGTTCAAACGCGTTTCAGCCCGCTGCAAAGCGTCTTCCGCGCGGGAGTAATCCACCTGCGGATCGTTGCTCTTCAAACGCTGTTCGGCCCTTTCCTTGGCTTTTTGCGCGCGCTCTACGTCTATTTCCTGCGGACGCTCGGCGGCCTCAGCCAGGATGGTGACTTTGTCGGGCAGCACTTCCGCAAATCCCCACGCCACCGAGAGAGCATGAGTCTCACCGCTTGCTTTGTAGGTGATGACACCGACCGCCAGTTCGGTGAGCAGAGGAGCGTGTCCGGGAAGAACTCCCAGATACCCGCTCAATCCCGGGATTTGCGCCTCCTCCGCCGCATCCTTTACCAGGAGCTTGGTAGGAGTCACGATTTCGAGTTGGAAAGTGTCGGACACCAGTTCTCGGTTCTCAGTTCTCACTTCTCAGTAAGCACCCAGTTGTTGGTTAAGTGCTAAGTGCTAAATGCCAATGGCTGTTCACGCTGCCACGCTCTTCATTTTCTCCGCCGTTTCCAACACTTCTTCGATCGTTCCCTTCATGTAGAAAGCCTGCTCGGGAATATCGTCGTATTTTCCTTCCACAATGCCGTGGAAGCCCTTAACCGTATCGGCGATCTTCACATAGCGCCCTGGAGTGCCGGTGAATTGCTCGGCCACAAAGAAAGGTTGCGATAGGAACCGCTGAATTTTTCGAGCGCGGGCTACCGTTACCTTCTGGTCCTCGCTAAGTTCATCGATACCGAGGATGGCGATGATGTCCTGCAAGTCTTTGTAAGTCTGTAGAGTCTTCTTCACCATCTGTGCCACGTCGTAATGCTCCTGCCCTACAATCCTAGGATCGAGGATACGCGAGGTAGAAGCCAGCGGATCGACCGCCGGATAAATCCCGATCTCAGTCAGCGCTCGTGAAAGTACGGTCGTGGCATCCAGGTGGGCAAAGGTTGTCGCCGGAGCGGGATCGGTCAAATCGTCGGCCGGCACATAAATCGCCTGCACCGAAGTTACAGAACCCTTCTTAGTGGAAGTAATCCGCTCCTGTAACTCTCCCATCTCGGTTGCTAAGTTTGGTTGATATCCCACCGCACTGGGCATGCGGCCCAACAAGGCAGAAACTTCGCTGCCCGCTTGCGTAAAGCGAAAGATATTGTCGATGAAGAGGAGCGTATCGGAACCTTCTTCATCGCGAAAGTATTCAGCAACAGTCAGAGCCGTTAGTGCCACTCTTAGACGGGCGCCTGGAGGTTCGGTCATCTGGCCATAGATCAAAGCCGCCTTTGACTCCGCGGGTTTGCCGGGCTTGATGACTCCCGATTCAGTCATCTCCAGCCATAAATCGTTACCCTCTCTGGTGCGTTCGCCCACTCCGGCGAACACCGAAAAACCGCCGTGCTGCTTGGCAACGTTGTTGATCAACTCCATGATGACTACGGTCTTGCCAACGCCGGCGCCGCCGAAGAGGCCGATCTTTCCGCCTTTCAAAAAAGGCTGGATCAGGTCAATTACCTTGACTCCGGTCTCGAACATTTCCGCAGTTGTCGCTTGCTCATCGAAGGCCGGCGCGAGGCGGTGAATGGGCATCCTTTTGTCGGAAGCGATGGGGCCGAGATTATCCACGGGTTCACCGATCACATTCATCACCCGTCCTAGCGTGCCGCGGCCCACAGGCACGGAAATAGGCCCACCCTGATCAATGGCCTTCATGCCGCGCACCATTCCGTCGGTCGCCTCCATGGCGACGCAGCGGACACGGCCATCGCCCAGATGTTGCTGCACTTCAAGAATGACATTGATGGGGAAAGGCACAGTGAAGCCGTCGCTGACGACGCGAAGCGCCTGGTAGACGGGAGGCATGGAACCTTCAACAAATTGGACGTCGACGGCAGGGCCGGCGACTTGGATTACGTGTCCGATATTTTCTGCCATAAGACCTCAGTTACTTGCCACCAGCTTCCGGCTGCTGGCGATCAAAATTTCTTTCACTTTTACTGGATCGCCAGCCTTCAGTAGCTAACAGGGTTTCTACTGTGCTGCTGCGGCTCCACTTACGATCTCGATAATTTCCTTGGTGATCTTCGCCTGGCGCGCCCGATTCATAATCAGCGTCAGCGAATCGATCATGTCGCTGGCGTTGTTGGTTGCGGCATCCATCGCGGTCATACGGGCGGCATGCTCGGCCGCTACCGATTCCAGCAACGCATGAAAAATCTGGATGCCGATGTACTTCGGCAAAATTCCCTCGAAAAGCCGCTGGGGCGGCTGCTCGTAGATGTAATCTAC
>JBAVAA010000046.1:0-2955 GCA_049585515.1 Terriglobales bacterium
GCTACGGTCAAGGTTCATATCAAGTATGGCTTTGGTGGAATGCGGAGGCTCGACCTCGAAGCCGGAACCAACTCCGATGGGAAAGTGAAGTTCTCCGGACTTCCCGCGAAGGTGCAGCGACCTCCACTTGAATTTCAGGCTTCGAAGGATGAGTTCCGGGGCGTCGTGGCGTTCGATCCATCAACCGAGTGCCAAGGCTACCATGAGATCACCTTGGAGAGATCGAAAGCACCAGACAATCATTGACGGATCACTTCAGGGTTTGATAGCAACAAAGCGCAGGCGAGTGTAATCCGCCGTCCAATTCCCATCTCCATCGCAGAGAACGGGCTTGAGCAAAGCCGCAACGTCATCCAGAAAGCCGCTGCGTTCCTCAAGCGGCAGCGCGGCGCAGAACGATTGGCGAAGGTATTTAGCCAGCCGCGCATTCCGGTTGGCAGCGGCGTGGGACGGGGAATCAGTTCCACACTCCGGGGCACGAAGCCCGACCGCCGCAGCCGCATTTTATAGTCCTGCACTGTCGGGAAGTACCACGGAATCCACGAAGCGGCATCTTTGACGCCTCGGCACTCCAGCATTGCCACCAATGCGACGGAGATCGCCCCGACGCACCCATGCCCGCCCAACTCGCCCACGAATCTTCCTCCACTCTTGAGAGTACGGAAAGCACCAGCAATCGGAGCAGCCGGATCGTCCTTGATCCAGTGCAGGACGGCGTTGGAAAAGACAGCATCGAATTCGTTCTCAAAGACCAGCGCACGGGCATCCATTAGCCTCGCGTCAAGAACCCGATGAAGGGCGGCTCCGATCATGTCCGCAGAACTGTCCACTCCCACTACCTGTGCACCTAACGCAACTAGTTTTTCGGTCAGCATTCCGTCGCCGCAGCCCAAATCGAGGATGCGTTCGCCGGATTTCGGCTGAAGCAAATCGAGAACAGGTTGCCCGAGTGCGGGCACGAAGTGAGCGTTGGCAGCATAGGCAGCCGCATTCCATTGCTGGGAGGGCGGGGATGGAGAGGAGAAAGCCACGGGCATGCCCTTTATCCAATAAGGGTACCCGAATGGGGGGGAGCACAACCGCAAGTGCCGCTCTGTTGACGATTGCTGCGTTGATGTTGGATATTGGGACTGAATGGACATTGAACGCATTATTGACGACATCGAACAGCCAGAGGAAATGTTCGAGGCAGCGGATATTAGGCCACTCAACGCGAGTGACCTCGCGGCTTTGAATCGCAGGCACGATGAAATGCTCGCGCATAGCCCGTGGTTTCAGCTTTGGCAACGGTATGGGGTTTGTTGCAGAGGCGAGTCTCAGTGCTCCGGCTAGGGGAATCGGAGAGCTAGACTTCCGCACAAATTCATCCACACATCCCGTTCATGTCGCGATTCTCAAGGACAGGTTTGGGAAAACCTCGCTTCGTTACGCTCAGCATGGCGCGACCTACGCATTCGGTCGTTGTCACGTAGTTCGGGAAAAGCATCTTCAACAACGGATAGAGGGGTCTCATCAAAGCGTAAGCCACCCCATACCATCTGGTCTTTGTGCGAATGCCATGGAGGAGCTGAACGCAGCCGGGGCGAAACAGAAACACAGCCTGAGCTCAGCCAAATGCAGCTCCAAACGATTACCGAACTGAAGATCAAGGACGGGCAATATTTCGAGGTCGTGACCGAAGCGCCCAAAGGGTCCGGCGGGAAGGTTTACGTTCTTAACGGAGAAGTTCTGGAGTGGCGCGCCGGCAACCGAGCAAAACGGATGATGAGGCTCACATTGATTAAGGCTTCTTCAGCGTGTCCAGCGGTTTTCGGCAATGCATCGGGGACGCGAACAACATGGAATCGGACCGAGCGCATCCGCTCCCATGAATACTCAAACTCACGACCACATTTCAGGCATACCTGATATGTCCTCTTGTTGATGGTAAACACGCCGCTCTTACGGCGGTGACGGCATCCGAAGACGAAATGGAGAATCCCGAGCAGGGGTTTCACAAATCGTCGGTTCTCTGCCGACGTTCGCAGTTCCCATTGGCATCGAGCCATTCCAGGAGCGATCGCACGCTGGCGCGGGCCAGGGCAATGGAGCAATCCGCTGCTCCGTAGTAGATATTGATAGTGTCGCCATCGGCCTCCATGGTGTAACCGCACGGGAACACGACATCGTCAACGTCACCGTGACGCTCGTACGGGGCCTCAGGGCCAAAAATCCACGAATCTCCGCGTAACAGGCACTTTTCAGGATTCTCGAGATCAAAAAGGGCCAAGCCTAAGCGATAAAGACAGCCGGACGGGGTGTGGCGAACTCCGTGATAAAAAACGAGCCATCCCCGCGAAGTCTCGATCGGCGGCGGTGATAACCCGATTTTGTTTGCGTCCCACCAGGCGCCTTTCCGTGCTTCCAGCATTAGCCTGTGCCTTCCCCAATAACGCAGGTCGGGCGAATAGGAAATCCACATGTGCGCTCCCAGCGCTGTCATCGGCCTGTGAATCAATGCCCAGTAACCGTTGATTCTCCGCGGCAGTAGCGCCGAGTCCTTATCATCCGGAGGCATGATTACGCCGTAGCGCTCGAAACTTTGAAAGTCTTTGGTTAAGGCCAGAGAAACTCCCGGCCCTCCGCGCGAATAGGAAGTGTAAGTGACGACGTATTGCTGCAGCTCGGGTATAAAAGTGATACGTGGATCCTCGATGCCCCAGATTTCCTCCGGAAATTTCTTCGGATCGGGCATCAAGGTTGGTTTGCGATCGATCTGCCATCCATCAACTCCGTTTTTAGAACGCGCAGCGCACAGGTGCGACAAGCCCCGCCGGTCTTCAATGCGGCATAGGAGCAAAGTTGTTCCGTCCGGCAGCAAGGTCGCTCCGGCATTAAACACGCTGTTAATGGAGTACGGCCAATCTTTGCGGGTAAGGATCGGGTTGCCGGGATGACGCAGAAGCAGTGATAGAT
>JBAVAA010000047.1:0-3658 GCA_049585515.1 Terriglobales bacterium
CACTAAGGAGCCTGGAGCATGGACGGTATCTGCGTCAGTGAACAGCAACCAATCAGCGCGCGCGTTTTTTATTCCGGCCACGAGCGCGTTATTTTTTCCGGTCCAGCCGTGGAGGGGCGGTTCAGGCGAAATCACGCGGACTCCGGCAAAACTCCGGGCGATTTCGCGGGTGCGGTCGGTGGACCCGTCGTCGACCACGATGATTTCGAAAGCTACGCCGGTTTGGGAGGTCAACGACTCCAGACAGTCGGCGATGTTCGCTTCCTCATTGCGGGCTGGAATGATGACTGAGACGTCTGGGACCGCGCGGGACTGGGGCGAGTCGGCTGGGGGTGAACTATCCATTGTTTCTTCGCTATTATAAGGGTGTGAGACGAACCCTTCTTCCTTCGCCGTATCGCAATCTAACCTCAGCGGCTAAAGCCGCGTCTGAAACTCGGCCATATTTCGCAGCGGTGAACCGCTGCGCCACGCAAAACCACGGTCCAACCCGAAGCCATCTCGCTGTCGCTTGCCTGACTGTTGGGTTGCTGGCCACTCTGGTTGGATGCTACAGCAGCGGTCATCCGGCGCGCATCGGGTCGAAGGCTCCGGATTTCACGGTGCAGGATTCCGACCACAAAATCACGCTCAGCCAATTTCGTGGGGACGTAGTGGTGCTGAATTTCTGGGGAACGTTTTGTCCGCCCTGCATCGAGGAGACTCCATCCTTGGTCCAGATGCAGAGTCGACTGAAGGACAAAGGCGTGGTGGTTCTCGCGGTCAGTATCGACGTCGACGACGCGGCCTATCACAAATTCTTGAAGGACTTTCATGTCAACATGGTCACGGTTCGCGATGGGGATCAGAAGGCGAGCGCTCTTTACGGGACGTTCGGATGGCCTGAAACTTACGTGATCGACCGCCAGGGAGTGATTCGCCGCAAGTTCATCGGAGCGGTGGACTGGTCTAGTCCGGAGATTACGGATTATCTGAGCAAGCTGTGAGGAAAGTTCTCAGTTGTCAGTTCTCAGTTCTCAGTAAACCGCCTTAGATTTGCTGAGCGCGTAACACGGCCGTCCTAAAGTTTCACGTTCCGCAATCTTAACGAGTTCGTAATCACTGAGACTGAACTTAGGCTCATTGCGGCGGCGGCGAGGATGGGGCTTAGCAGCAGTCCGAACACTGGATACAGCACGCCTGCGGCAATCGGGACTCCTATCGAGTTGTAGAGAAATGCGAAGAACAGATTCTGGCGGATGTTGCGCATCGTCGCCTGGCTTAGCTTGCGGGCTCGGAGAATTCCTTCAAGGTCTCCCTTAAGCAGGGTAATTCCGCCACTTTCCATTGCGATGTCAGTTCCGGTGCCCATGGCAATTCCAACTTGCGCTTGCGCCAGGGCCGGGGCGTCGTTGATGCCATCGCCGGCCATGGCTACTATGCGGCCTTCATTCTGGAGGCGTTTTACTACTGCTGTTTTCTGTGCGGGCAGCACCTCGGCCTCGAACTCTTTAATCCTTAGAGCGCGGGCAATTTCTTCCGCTGCCTTTTGGTTATCGCCAGTGAGCATCAGCACTCGGAGCCCCTGCATTTCCAGCTGACGCAGCGCGCTATACGCGGAAAGCTTGGCTGGATCGGCGACCGCGATCGATCCGGCGTAGCGGCCGTCGATGGCAACAAAAAGTGAGGTAGATCCGCCGGGCTGGCCAATCAGGATGGCTTTTTGTTCACCGAATGCGCCCAGTTGTTTCATCAGGGCCATATTCCCGATGGCCACTGTCTTCCCTTCCACGATCCCGCGTATGCCCTGGCCGGGTACGGATTGAAAATCAGCGGGCTCGGCCAGACTTAGCTTGTCTTCATGCGCTTTCGCGACAATCGCAGCGCCGAGCGGATGCTCGCTGGCGCGTTCGAGACTGGCGGCTAGGCGCAGAAGGTCATCTTTTGAAACTGCTGGTGAAATGGCCGGCGGATTTTCTGCGAGCGTGACCGATACCACCTTGGGTTTTCCCTCGGTTAGCGTGCCAGTCTTATCGAAGACGATGGTGTCGACCTTCTCCATCGTCTCCAGAGCCTCGGCATTTTTGATGAGAATGCCGGCGTGGGCACCGCGGCCGGTTGCGACCATGATCGACATCGGCGTTGCGAGGCCGAGCGCGCACGGACACGCGATGATCAGCACGGCGACGGCGTTCACGATGGCGTGAGCGAAACGGGGCTGCGGTCCGAAGCCTGCCCATGCTATGAAAGTCAGTGCTGCAGTTGCTATGACCGCAGGCACAAACCAGCCAGCTACTTTATCGGCGAGGCGTTGGATAGGAGCGCGCGTGCGTTGTGCCTGGCTTACCATTTGCACGATCTGTGCCAGCATGGTGTCGCTTCCTACGCGCTCGGCTCGCATCACAAGACTTCCGTTGCCGTTCACGGTCGCGCCGATCACGCGGGAGGACGCCGTCTTCTCGACGGGAACGGATTCGCCCGTGATCATGGATTCATCCACAGCGCTCGAGCCTTGGAGGACAATGCCATCGACGGGAATCTTTTCTCCGGGTCGAACGCGCAGGCGATCGCCCGGTTTAACTTGATCGAGCGGAATATCGTCCTCAGACCCATCTTCACTGATTACGCGCGCCATTTTTGGGCTGAGATCGAGCAGCGCGCGGATCGCGCTGGACGTGCGGCTGCGGGCGCGGAGTTCCAGCACTTGTCCAAGCAGCACCAGCGTGACAATCCCTGCGGCTGCTTCGAAATAAACATCGGGCCGGTTGCCCATGCTACGAAACGATGCCGGGAAAATTCCTGGAAATAAGGTTGCCACGAGGCTATACACGTAGGCCACGCCGGTTCCCATTGCGATCAGCGTGAACATGTTGGTGCTGCGATTTACCACCGATGCCCAACCACGCTGGAAAAACGGCCAGCCGCCCCATAGAACGACCGGCGTGGCGAGAAACAGCTCGAGCCATGGCAGGCCCCAACCCCGAAGAAAGAACTGGTATCGGTACCCAGCCAATGTGTCCACCCGCCGGACGAAGAAGTGGGGCCACAACATGCTGCCCATGGTGATCGCCAACAGCGGCACGGTCAGCGCCAGGCTGATCCAGAACCGTTTTGTCATGTCGCGCAGTTCCGGATTGTCTTCTTCGAGCGTTACGGTGCGTTGCTCAAGTGCCATGCCGCAAATGGGACAACTTCCCGGCTCTCCTCGCACGATCTCCTGATGCATTGGGCAGGTGTATTCGGTCTTGGTCGCGGCGAGGGCCGGCGACTCGGGTTCGAGCGCCATTCCACACTTGGGACACGGCCCGGGTGCAAGCTGCCGCACTTCGGGACACATCGGGCAGACATAGGCGCGCGACTTTTTGGAATCCGTTTGCAGCGGAACAGGAGCCGGGGCTGGTTTGGTTAGCGTTGGCATGATCAGCTCTGGAGGCGCCGGCGCACCCGCCGTTCCACCCAAAGACACAAGCGCCGATCCCATCGGCCTGGGCGTGGACGACAGAACTTTCTCGGGATTCGTTTGGAACTTCGCCAGGCAGCCGGCTGAACAGAAAAAATATTCTTTGCCGTCGTGGAGTGTCTTGTGGCGGGCAGATGCCGGATTCACATCCATGTCGCAGACGGGGTCTTTTTGTTTCGTTTTGGGGCTCCTCGTAATATCCACCGGATCGCGGTGATC
>JBAVAA010000048.1:0-7285 GCA_049585515.1 Terriglobales bacterium
AGTTTTTTCCATCGGGAGATATCTACGGTGAACCGGCCCAGTTCCGCCAGTTTAATCAGGCGATCGACGGCGACCCATGCCATCATCTTCGAGTGGACGAAATGCCGCCGCGGACCGCGCACCTCCCAAATGCCATCATCAGGCTGCTCCCAGCCCGTCTCCAGGAATTCCAGCATCGCCAGGGCGACTTCGTGACGCGCGTCCTGCGGCGGTCTCAGCCCGGCCTCGCGTGCCTGAAAAAGCGTGTTAACCACCTCCCCAAAGATATCAAGCTGATATTGTTTGTAAGCGGCATTCCCGGTTCGGACGGGAACAGACTTTTCATATCCCGGCAACCAGGGCAGTTCCAGTTCCGTGAGCCTGCGTTCGCCGCGCAGGCCGTAAACGATGTTAAGTTCGGAAGGGCTGCCCGCCACGGCGCGCAAAAGCCATTCCCGCCACTCCCGCGCTTCTTCTAAATATCCCGCCCTGAGAAGCGCTTGCAGGGTCAGAGTCGCATCTCGCACCCAGCAAAGACGGTAGTCCCAATTCCGCACGCCCCCTAACAGTTCAGGCAATGAAGTTGTCGGAGCTGCTACGATCCCGCCCGAGGGCAGAAACGTCAGCGCTTTTAGCGTAATCAGCGAGCGCAACACTGCGTCCCGCCACTCTCCCTGATAAGCGCAGCGATCCGACCACTCCCGCCACCACTTTTCCGTGTTCTGAATCGCCTCCTCAATGTTCACCGGCTCAGGTTCACGCTGGTGTGAGGGATACCAGGTCAGATCAAACCCAACCTTTTGTCCCTCCGCAAGGACGAACTCCGCCTCGGTCTTTAAGTTTTCACTATGAAGCGGCACATCCGCACGTACCCGGATCATGTCCGGACCGGCAATGGCGGAAATCCCATTTTCGATCCGCTGAACCCACGGCACCACAGATCCATAATCGAATCGAATCACGAGTTCCAACTTCATCCTAACCTGCCCTCGGGTGCCGACGACAACGCGCAGAACCTCAGGCATCTCCTGGCGCGACATCATGCAGTCGATGAGCTTTGCCGATCCGTTTTCGGTCTCAAACTCGGTCTCCAGAATGAGAGTGCCGTCCCTATACTGGCGGCGGATGCTTCGGATCGGCTCCGCCGGTGAGATCGACCAATGCCCGTGTTCGGCAGTTCCGAGCAGCGCCGCAAAACAGGCGCCCGAATCAAAGTGCGGAAGACAGAGCCAATCGATCGAACCCTCTCTCGAGACCATGCCCGCTGTATGGCAGTCGCCGATCATCGCGTAATCTTCAATCGGTATGGACAGGGTCTCCCTCCGGAAATTTATGATTGGATGAACTCGGACCGGTTTTGGAAGCCTCGATATTCCGAAAAACAACCATTGATTCTATCTGCTGGGCGCACCTGGAAGGGCGATTAGCTGTTTCTGAGCCTCGTTCGCCTTTACTCACGGCGTTGCCCCTCTGCATCCAAACGACGCTGAGTGACGGGGCAGAGTCCCTCGCCCGAGCAGAAAAAGCAAGATGAATGGCATTCCGGCGTTCCGGGATTCCATTTTTTCGTAGATGGCAATGGCGGCAAGCGGCTCGACGGCAGCAATCTGTTTTTGTGTTTACAATACCTGCCCATGGACTACCTTCTGAAAACCGAGCCAACCGTGTATTCCTTTGCCGATCTTGAGCGCGAGAAGACGACGATTTGGGACGGCGTGACAAATCCCGCGGCCGTGAAGCATCTGCGTGAGATGAAGCCGGGAGAGCGGCTCGTGATCTACCACACCGGAGACGAGAAGAGCGCGGTAGGGACGGCCACGGTCGTATCGGTCGATGCGACCGATCCCAGAATTCCGCAGGTGAAGATAAAAGTCGGAAAGGCGATCTCGACGCCGAAGACGCTGGCGGAAATCAAGGCGCGGGCAGCTTTCGCGGAGTCGCCGCTGGTGCGGCAGGGACGTTTGAGCGTGGTGCCGCTGTCGGCGGCGCAATACGCGTGGCTGGTCGGGGAGTAAATCGAAGGTTCAGGCAAGAACCTTACGCAACTCGCGCCGCAAAATTTTGCCCGACGGTGTCCGGGGAACCGCCTCCACGAAGCGAACCTCGCGTGGCTGCTTGTGGTGGGCGAGGCGGTCGGCCACGAAGTCGCAAAGCTGTTTGCCGACTGCATCGGAGGCCGCGAATCCTTCACGCAGCACGACAAAGGCGCAGGGTATTTCTCCGCAGGCAAGATCGGGTTTGGCCACCACGCCGCAGTCGCGGACGGCGGGATGTTCCAGCAAAACGGATTCGATTTCGGCGGGAGCGACCGGGAAGCCCTTGTACTTGATCATCTCCTTGCTGCGGTCCACGACATAATAGAAGCCGTCGGCGTCACAGCGCACAATATCGCCCGAGAAGTACCACCCATCGCGCAGCACGGCTGCGGTCGCTTGCGGCTCCTTCCAGTATCCCAGCATGAATTGCGGTCCGCGCATGACGAGTTCGCCCTGCTCGCCTGGGACCACATCGTTTCCATCCAGATCGAGAACGCGGCAGTCGGTGAGGGCCAGCGGATGCCCGATGGATGCTGGGCGATACATTTCGGGTGGCGCAAGGTAGCCGGCGTGAGTTACCGGTGAGGCTTCCGTCATGCCGTACCCTTGTAGGACCAGGATGCCGGTGAGATCGGTGAAGCGGCGGGCGAGTTCGGGAGCGAGGGGCGCGGCGCCGGATTTGATCCATCGCACTTTGTGGTTCTTTGGGAAAATGCCGGCTTCGGCCGCCTGGCACAGGGCGTTCATGGCGGGTGGGACCACGGGCATCATGGTGATGCCCTCCTGAATCAGAAGCGCGCACAGCTTTTGCACGTCGAAGCGCGGCATCAGTACAAGTTTGGAGCCGAGTACCAGCGAAAGCGTCAGGGCTACCGTAAGTCCGTAGATGTGGTAGAGCGGCAGAAAGCAGAGCATCGTGTCGTCCGTATTAAGCGGCGTGCCATTCCGGCCGAGCATCTGGTAAACATTCGACACCAGGTTGTAATGCGAGAGCATGACACCCTTGGGCAGTCCGGTCGTGCCGCTGGAGTAGGGAAGCGCGGCGATTGTCTGTTGCGAGTTCTGGGCGGCTTCCGGTAATTTAGCGGCCGTCGTACCCAATGCCGGCCGCAGCAGACTTACGAAGTCTTCGAAGCCCGTGTGAGGGTGACGGGTGCTGAAGACGCGACGCAATGCAGGAAGTCCGCCGAGGTTCACGTTTTCGAGAAGCGGAGCGTCGGAGATAAGGAAAGCGGCGCCGGAGTTCTCCAGTTGAAAGCGAATCTCGCGCTCGCGGTAGGCGGGATTGAGGAGCGTCGGGATGCCTCCGGCGAGCGTTACCGCGTGATAGGTGGCGGCAAATTCCCAGGAGTTGGGAAGAAAGATTGCCACCACTTCTCCGGGAGCGAGTCCGGCGGAGATAAGGCCACGGGCAAGGGATTCAACGGTATCGCCATATTCAGCGAAGCTGAAGCGGCGGTTACAGGAAGTATCGACGAGGGCTGTCTTGCCGCTGTTCCGTTGGCAGCTTTCGAGAACAACATCGTGGACAAAGCGTCCGGCCGGATCGGCAGAGAGTTGGGCGCGAAGCATCGCCGGTGATTGTAGCGGGAGGGAAGGAAAGTGAGAAGGGTATCGCCGAATAGGAGCGTGATTCCCGCCCAGAAGGACTACCCATATGGACTAGTTCTTGGCTTTACTGCTTTTGACTAGACCACATGGGTACTTTGTTAAGAAGTAGGTAAAGGTTAAAGTCCATAAGCGTTTACAGCTGATCCCCCCAGCGTCAGGCGCGCCACAAACCTCAACGGAGAGCCATCCCATGAAGAAGCTCGGATTGTTATTGCTCGCGCTGCTGGCCATCTCAGCCGCGGCCCTCGCCCAAACCCAGACCGTCATAACCATGACCGAAGAGCCCACTCAGCCGGTCAACGGTCTGACCGTAAAGGGCGTCACGTTCAACGACACTAATGGGGCAGTTTACAACACTGGCAACGGCGGGAATCTCTTCTATACCCAAGACCCGGTTATCGAGGGTCAAACGGCTGGTGAGACCTTGACCATGACCTTCGCTACGCCCGCCTACGGTCTTCAGTTCGGCGTAGCGTTGAGTACCACGGGTAACGTGACTCCCGGGTTTACGGTACAGCTTTATGACCCTGCGGGAAACTTTCTTGGTACGTTTCCAGTGAATGCCACTCAGCATCCAGGCGACGCATTTTCGGGAGGTTTGTTCGCAACCGGCCTGACCGTCGGCAAGGCGGTCGTAACTTTCAGCGGCGCCATCGCTTTTGGCTTGGATAACGTTGCGTTCCCGCTGCACAACTATTTCACCACCCCGTATTCCAACGCGAACACGACGGGCGCGCCGGATGGAACCCTGCGCATCGTCAACGACGGCTACTCAGGCGGCAAACTGTATGCCTCCATCTACGTGTTCGACGACAGCGAGGAGTTGACACAATGCTGCTCGTGCGCGATCACGCCCGACGGCGTTCTTTCGGAGTCGCTGAACTTGAACCTGACAGCTAACCCCATCACCGGGGTCAAGCCGAAGCGGGGCGTCATTAAGGTCATTTCGTCCACGACGGAATCGGACATCACGACCAACTTTGCCCCCAACTCGCCTTATCCGGGACTGCGGGTTTGGGGTACGCATATTCAAGCCAGCAAAGTCACGCTTTCTCCGGGGAACCCGGTGGTGCCGGTGTCTGCGGCTCCTTACTACGTTACCGAAACCGAGGCGGCGGACTCAATTCTGGCAGCGAACCCAAATGGTGAAGGAACGTTGTTAGATAATCTCTGCCACTTTGACTACCTGCTAAGTGGATCAGCCTGCACTTGTCAGCCGGAAGACTACGACTTCTAGTCTTGTGGTCTGAGGGTGAGTTCTTCGTTGTGGCGCTGAAGGAACGGCTGGGAGCTTCTCCCGGCCGTTTTCTTTTTGGGTGAGTCTTTGAATGAAAAAAGGACTCCGTCATGGAGTAAGAAATAATAAGTCAGTATCACTGGTGGAGGGTCGGCGCTCCCTGGCATGGGGTCGAAAGTAAGGAGCTACTGTTTACGCCCGTCCCACCCAAACACCCGCACCGTTCAGGCGCTCAGCTTGCGCAGGAATTCCTGTTCGTCCATACGATATTTAAACGCTTTGCGGCCGTTGATAAATACCACGGGGACTTCGTCGGTATAAAGGCGGCGGATTTCAGTATCGGAATCCACGTCAATTTCGCGCCAGGTAAAGCCTCCACGCTTTTGCAGCTTGACGATGCTCTCCTTCACGATCTCGCAGAGATGACATCCCTTGCGGGAATAAACGACGACTTCCCGGGGCTGCGTCATGCGAGGGAGTGTAGCAGTTTTGGTGCAGGCTTTCCAACCCATCCTCCGACCGTAGCGGCGGCGTCCAGCCGGCCGATCACGGTGTCCGGCGCCAAGGACAGCGTAGAATGCCGGGATGGCAAATCCCGGGATAAACACCCCGCGACAACCACTTTCTGGAAAGACAGTACTGGTCACAGGGGCAGCGAAACGCCTGGGACGGGCCATAGCCCTGGCCGCCGCCGAAAACGGCGCGGACGTGGCCATTACCTATCGCGAATCGGCGCGCGAGGCCCGTGCGGTGGTCGAGGAACTGGCGCAGCGTGATGTGGATGCGCTCGCAGTCCGCTGCGATGTCACCGATGAGCAGAGTATCCGCGCGATGGTGAAGGAAGTCGCCAACGAACTGGGCGGAATCGACGTGCTGGTAAATAACGCCGCCAATTACGAGACCGCCGAATTCGATAAGCTCACCGCAGCGCAGTGGGATGCGATTTTTGCGTCAAATACGCGCGGCCCGTTTCTGGTCTCTCGCGCAGCGCTGCCATACCTGAAAAAGCGCCGGGGACGCATCATTAATATGGGGTCGTTGGGCGGCCTGCGCCCCTGGGCGACGCACGCGCACTATTGCTCCTCGAAGGCGGCGGTACACATGCTCACCAAAGTGATGGCGAAAGCGCTGGCGCCGGAGATTGCAGTGAATGCGGTTGCTCCCGGAATGATTGACTTGGGAGAGAAATCGGCGGCCGCATTTATGAAAAAGATGGCGAAGCAGACGCCCATGCAGCGCAACGGAACCGCAGCGGACATTGCCGCGGCCGTGATGTTCTTCGCCACTGCTCCACAGTTTATTACCGGACAGGTGCTGGTGGTAGATGGCGGCCTGGGGCTCTAGACCGGGCAAGGCGCCCAGGTTTTCCTCCGGCAATATGGTCGCTCATGTCGTCGTCACCCCAAATGTTCGTACCACCACGGTTCGTATCAGGGCATCGCTTCAGCGATGCCGCAAGCCGTTCGAAATCAACTGCCGCTTTAGGGGCTGAGGGCTATTTCCGAATCCGCTCGGCGATTTGTGTCGCGGCTTCTGTTCGCGTATCGTTCATTCTCAACCTTGACGACACTTATGACACGGTCCACGAGAGGCATGGGGTATCTCTTCCAAATAATCATTTCAACGCTATTTCTGACCATGTTTCTGGCAGCTCTCCCAACCCTCGCTCAGGATCGTCCCGAGGAAGGCGGCCATGAACTCCAGGTCTGGACCGGCGGCGGGCATTCGGTTCCTGGCGGAACAAAAGATACGAGCGCATGGAACGCCGGAGTCCGCTACGGATGGATCCTGACCGCTCCGCACGGCCCGAGCTTTCTCAAGGGGAGATTCGAACTTGCCCTGGATGCAGTGCCGGCCTTTGTCATATTCCAGCCGGCAAACACTGCCTACGGAGCCGGAGTAAATCCAGTAGGACTCAAATGGATTTTCGCGACGCGCGGACATGTCGCTCCCTTTATCGAGTTGAATGGAGGGGTCCTGTTCACAACCCATGAAGTGCCCCCCGGAACTTCGACCATAAACTTTACGCCGGGCGCAGCATTGGGGATGTACTTTTTCGGTGAGCATGCCTGGTCCGTGGATGTCCGCTACCTGCATATTTCAAATGCCGGCCTCACGGTGCCGAACCCGGGGGTGAACACCGTGCAAGTGCGGTTGGGCTTTGGAAAGTTCTTCGGAAAGAAGTAGCGTGTTCGTGTCGAAGCGGCGGGTACCCATTCTTCCGCATTCTTCGCGGTGGGAGCGGATCAAGATTGCCGGGACAGCGCCGCAGCGGTTTGCCGCGGTTCCGAGTGCCGTCCGCAACACGGCCCCGGCGGAATCGGCGCGCCATGCGGACAAGTCAGCGGATGGTTGAGAAAGCTGCAAATCTTGTCGGTAGCTTCAGGCGAAAGTATGTGTTCGAACTTGCAGGCCTGTTGCT
>JBAVAA010000049.1:0-11757 GCA_049585515.1 Terriglobales bacterium
GTCCAGGAAGGCGTCGGCCGCGTTTATCTCGAACATCTCCAGAAGGTCTTCGAGATCATGCAGCCTTATCACAAGCAACTGATGTTCTGGGGCGACATCGCGGTCAAATACCCCGAACTGCTAACCATTCTCCCTAAAGACATGATCGCCGTTCCCTGGGACTACGACCCAAAACCCAGCTACGAGAACATCATTACCCCATACACCAATGCAGGGCTGCGCGTTGTGGTCGCGCCTGGCGCCGGAAACTGGCGTGTGATCTGGCCCGATCTCGAAAGCGCTTTCGTGAACATCCGAAACTTTGTTCGCGACGGCCAGAAGCATCAGGCTATCGGCATGCTCAATACCAACTGGAACGATGACGGCGAATCTCTCCTCGACATGACCTGGCCCGCGTTGATCTTTGGCGCAGCCGCCAGTTGGCAGCCCGGCGAATCGAGCATCGACGACTTCAAGAACAGCTATGACTGGGCTTTCTACCGCAATAACGATGATCGGACTTTTGCCGATGTTATGGAGAACCTTGATCGCTCGCACACGCTTCTCGCCGGGGTGAAGCTCGATGACGCGAGCAACGAGCTTTTTTGGTCTGATCCCTTCAGCCAGATCGGCGCGAACATGGCCGCCCAAGCGTTGCCTGTTACTCACGATCTGCGCGTCAGCGCTGAACGCGCGGCGGAATCGCTCATGCTGAATCGAACGAAGGCACACCTCCACCGCGCAACTCTTGACGACATGCTCCTTGCCGCATGGCACCTGGACACCCTGGGCCTGAAGATCCAGTTCACATCGGAAATCAGCCACTTTTACTGGGACGCTTATCAGAATCAGGCTGACAAAGTTCGTGTGCAAAATGATCTGGACGAGATTGTTGACATCAACGGGCGACTGGAGAGCCTGCGCGATTCGATCACCGAAATGCACAAGATGTACGCGGAAGGCTGGATGCACGAGAACAATGCTTACTGGCTGGACAACGTTTTGGTCCGCTACGACAATCTGGCGTCGGAGACGCAGGCGAAAATCGTTGCGGTGCAACAGGCTCAACGTCAGTATTGGAATACAAAGAACCTGCTCCCTCCTGAGCAGCTCGGGTTTTTCCTGAAATAGAGATTACCTCTACTAATTCACTTCTGCGCCACTCCCGTCGAGACGCTATCAGTACCTTGGGGGGTGAGGATAGTGCCAATACTTATGGTGTCGTGCGGATTCCCATCGATAGTTTGCCTGGCGCGAGGTTCAGCGTGTCGTTTCCGAAGCTGGCGGACGGTGCAGCCGGAATCCGGTCGTAAGCGCGGGCAGCGCGTTGCCTGCGCGGTCAAACAGCACGTAGTTGTCGACGTTGTCGAAAGTGTGGGGAGCGGGAATCCAGGTTGCGTCCCAATAGGAGAAGCCAATCACGTTGCCTTCATCCGCGCTCTGGATCGCGCTGATTTCATCATTCAGAAAATCGAGTTGTCCGCCCGGAGTTAGCGGATAGGGTTCTGGCCCGCCGTTGTTCATGTTATCCGCGCCTGCGGCGGGCGCCCATGGATATCCTGTCTCTTCGAAAAACACGGGCCGGTGGTAACGCGCTGTCACGTAGTTGGCAAAATCCTGAAACTGGCGGACGGTTTGGCGTGACCAGAACGGGTAAGCGGAATAGGCCAGAACATCGACGTGCGCACCACGGGACAACATGGCGTCGATGTAGCGGCGCGTTTCGGCGTAACGCCCGATGTTTGCCAAATGCCACAGCACAAGCGTGTGGGGAGAGGCGGCGTGCACGGCGTGGTATCCGGCTTCATACACTCGGGACAGAAGATCCGGGTTCGTGGTTGCGTCCGCGTTCACTGGCAGCAGCGGCGACTTGCACTCCTGGGTGCGCAGCAGGCCGGCATCGGCCTCATTGCCTATGGCGACGTAATCCACTGGTATTCCGTGGTCGTTGAAAGATCGCAGAACACCGCCGATGTAATCGCTCACCTTGTCCACGAGCGCGGCGGCTGACAGTCCGAGCCAATCATGGGGCATGGTTTGGCAACCGCCGTCCGCCCAATAATCGCTCAGGTGCAATGACAACTCGATCCGCATGCCCACCGAATGGGCGCGCTCTGCAAGTCGCAGCACGTCCGCCAGATTGTCATAGGGACCTTGCATGTTGCGCGATGGTGAGAAGGACGGATTGCCGGGGTCCACAAACACATGAAGGCGCACCAGATTCATTCCGCTACCTGCGAGGATGTGGAAAGGATCGGCAGGGACGCCATCCATCTTGTAGATGCCGCCATGCTCCTCAACCATGTCAGTAAGGCTCACGTCCCCACCTGCAATCATCTCGTAAGACTGGGCGTCGGGCTCGAGCGTCAAATTGGAAACGCGAAGCCATTGCTCTGACGAAGATCGTTCTGAGGAATGTCGTTCTGAGGAATGTCTGGGCGCGGCGCGCACGCGCACTCCCACCGTGCAGCTCGCGTTGCTGACCTGAATGCCGCGAAGCTGCACGCGTCTATACGTGTTTCCGAAGTGCGTCGGAGCAAGGTTGACTATGGCGTCTTGCGGGCCGCAGCCGCTGGCCTCCAACCGCGCCAAACTCTGGCCCCCGCTTGAGCGATAACTCGCTGACAGAGTGTAGCTGCCCATGGGAAGAGTCAGAGTTTGAGACAGCCAGGACTCGTTTTCAGATTCGCCGAACTCAAATGGCGGCGCGGGGACGCGTGGTGCACCCACTACTTTCCATTCTTTCTGTCCGTGCAGCAACCTGGGATTGCGCAAGAAATTCTCATGCTGAGTCAGGGACAGGCTGTCCACAAGAGTACTCGCGGCACTGTTTCCCAACACCTTCACACTCACCCTGCAAGATGCAGAGTGAGGGAGAAAAAACGCCGGGGCGTGCAGTTCTCTCCAGTCGCTACATCTCGTCTGGAGCGGCGAGGGAGAACTTGGATCTGGCGTGTCCGTAGAGATTTCGGAACGCAGCCCCCGTTTGCAAGCTAATCTGAGCCGCGCAGTTTGTCCCGCCGCTGGGCGGACAAAAGCGCGCAGCTCGTAGACTCCGGCGCTGAGCCTAACGATCTGCGAAGCCGCACCTTTTCGTGACAGCGCCAGTGAGCGTTCGCCATCGACGGAGTCGGTCTGGACTATGGCAGTCGCGGCAGTCGCATGGGCAATCTGCCAGGGATCGGGGCTGTCATTCTCAAAGCTCGGGTTCGAAAGAAGATTGGCCGACTGCGCCCCAACGAGAGTGGAGACGGCCGCCCACAGCAGGGTAGCTTTCGCGCACAAAAAGATCTTCGACCACAAGTTGTAAGCAATGCGGTTCAAGATTGATTCAGCGACAAGCCATTCAATCGGGCAGGTCTGAGTCATATTCGCAACAAAATGTCGGCTTCGCGTCTCCTCGAAAAAAGACCCCCGAGGGGCGCTCAATAACCGTTAACGCTAACGGAATTCATTCTCGATGAGATATTATCGGTGCGTCAATCGGTATCGTAATGAAGATCATATCCACCCCTTCCTATTCCCGGCGTTGTCGCTATGCCACGGTTGCGCTGTTCTCAATACTGGCCGTAACTCCCATCCACTCTCAGCAAGCAAACTTTCCGGCCGCGCTGCTGGCGGAGGAAAAGGCAACGATTCTGCCGGAGCCGATCGACGTTGACGCGCGATTTCCCGCTCAGCAGTCTGTGCCGGCGTTGTCATTACTGCCCATGGGCACAGCGACGAATCCCGCAGGCCACTCCATTACGGTCAACAGCCGCTACCTGATGCAGGACGGGAAGCCGTGGCTACCGGTGATGGGCGAGTTCCACTTCTCCCGCTATCCGCACCAGTATTGGGAAGAGGAACTCCTCAAGATGAAGGCTGCAGGGGTGCAGATCGTTTCCTCCTACATCATCTGGATCCACCACGAAGAGGTGCAAGGGCAATTCGACTGGAGTGGCGATCGGGACTTGCACGAATTTGTTCGCCTCTGCGGAAAGCACGGCTTGCTCGTGATCGTACGGATCGGTCCATGGGCCCATGCGGAGGTTCGCAATGGCGGCTTTCCCGACTGGGTACAGAGGATGCCACACTTGCGCAGCAACGACCCGCGCTACCTGGCGGCGGTCGATATCTTCTACAGGCAAATCGCGCAGCAACTCAAAGATCAGTTCTGGAAAGACGGCGGCCCGGTAATCGGTGTCCAGCTTGAAAATGAGTACGCGTTGCAAGGTCCCGGCCAGGGCGCAGCGCATATCCTGAAACTGAAGCAACTGGCGGTTGCGGCCGGATTTGACGTTCCCCTCTACACTGTCACGGGATGGGACGGCGCGGTGTTCCCGCCGCGCGAAGTGCTTCCCGTGTTCGGCGGCTACGCGGATTGGCCGTGGGATGATTCCATCGAAAAGCTGCCGCCCAATGAGGTTTATGCGTTCCGCTTTGAGAGCCGCGAAGGCGGTGATATGGGCGCGCCCGGCGGACGTGCCGCGTCCCACGCCACCCAGGCCGAACTAGCGCCCTACCCATTCCTATCCGCCGAATTTGGCTCTGGCATCGAGGACACATATCACCGCCGGCCAGTCATCCACTCGTCGGACGTGGCCGCCATGCTGCCCACGCAACTCGGATCCGGCGTGAATCTGCTGGGTTATTACATGTTTCAGGGGGGCGCGAATCCGGAGGGCAAGCTCACCACGCTGCAGGAGTCGCAGGCCACCGGTTCGCCCAGCGACTTGCCGGAAATTTCCTATGATTTCCAGGCGCCGCTGGGACAGTATGGCGAAGAACGCGAATCCTACCGCAAGACCAAGCTTTTCCATTACTTCCTAAACGAATTTGGCGACGAACTGGCGCCCATGGTCGTGCACGCGCCGAAGAAAATCCCCGCCAGTCCCAGCGATTTCTCGGTGCCGCGCCTGGCGGTGCGCAGCCTCGGAGACCACGCTTTTCTCTTCATGAACAATTACGTCCGCGGCTATCAAATGCCAGCGCGGACCAATTTTCGCGTGCGTGTGCGCCTTCCAGAGGGCGATGTGATGGTTCCGGAGCAGCCCATCACTGTCCCCAACGGCGCCTACTTCATCTGGCCCATCGGCTTCACCGTGCAGGGCGTGACGATGCGCTATGCCACGGCACAACTCATCACTACTCTTGCGCGCGAACACGATAACTACGTTTTTTTCGTCGCGCAGGATGGCATCGCCCCTCAGTTTGCGCTTTCGCTTCAGCCCGGGCAGTCGGTGGAAGGCCAGACTTCGGAAGGCCGACCTTCGCAAAGCCGATCAGCCGGAGGCGGAGTAACGATCCGTCCTGCTCCCAGCACTGGCATCGCTTTCACGGTTCGCTCAGCATCCGACCATCCGACACACTTTGTCGTTCTCACGCAGGAACAAGCCGAGCGGCTCACTCTGCTGGAAATTCGCGGGGAAAAAACGCTGATCTACTCCGGCGCCTATGCATTTTTCGATGATGAAACCGTGCACTTGCGCTCGGCCGGGCGCAACGACATTTTCTTCGGCATGCTCAGCGCCGGTGATGGCGCGGGGCTGAGCGTTAACGGGCTCAAGCTCCAGCCGCCGGAAGGCGTCTTTCCGGTGTATGAAGCCACCGTCGCCCCACAGACGATAGCAGTACAGGTGACCCAAACGAAATCCGCCGGAGCCGCGCCCCGCATCGATCGTGCCAACCCTGCGGGCTGGCGCAAGCAGCCCGTGGCCGTGGCTCCCACTGACGCAACCATGCAGAAGTTCGCTGCGCAATGGAGCATCGCTCTTCCCAAAGACGTCTTAACCGGGGTCGAAGACGTGTTCTTACAAATTCATTATGAGGGCGATGTCGGACGCCTCTACGCGGGCGCGGCATGGGCGGGCGGAGGCCTGGTTGACGACAATTTCTATAACGGCGAGCCCTGGGTCATCGGACTCAAGCGTTTCGCTGGCCGCCTCGATGCTCCGCTGCGATTACAGGTCTTGCCTCTACGCGACGATGCGCCCGTCTACTTCGACGCTGGCTACAAGCCGCAGTTCAGCGGAAAGCAGGTAGCAGCGGTGGCCTCGGTCAACGCCGTTCCGGAGTATGAGATCGTCATCAATCCGTAGCCAATTCCTCAAAACACAATTCACGCCGTGTCCGCACAAGCTAGAATGTCCTCGCTATGATCCGGTTGGTTGACATTGCCAAGGCGCTAGAGGTCTCCATTGGTACGGTGGATCGTGCGCTCCACGAGCGACCGGGCGTGAATGCAGTCACCAAAAGGCGCGTGCAGCAGATGGCCAAGTCCATGGGCTATCGTCCCAATCTGGCCGCGAGCGTGTTGTCTTCCAAACGGCGGCTGCGCATCTCGGTGAACTTGCCGGAAGAGATTGCATCGTTCTTTAATCACGTTCGTGCCGGAATCGAATCCGAGCACATGGTGCTCTCCAAGGGCTCCATCGATCTTGAGTTCCGCAGCTTCCCGCGTCTCGGCGTGGGTGAGGTTGAGGCGTTCGACGACGCGGTCGAAGCGCGCGTGAACGGCATCATCACCGCCGTTGGCCATCCTAGTCAGTTTCTTAGCAGGGTGCGCAAGGCGCTGCGCCGCAACATCCCCGTCGTCTGTGTCGTGGCGGACGCTACTGGTTCGGATCGCATCGCCGCCGTTACTATTGATACCCGCGCCAGCGGTGGATTGGTCTGCGACCTCATGGGACGATTCCTGCGCGAGAGCGGTGAGGTGGCAGTTTTCACCGGCGAACTCACCACGGCTGATCACGTCGAAAAAGTGGAGAGCTTCAGCCAGGGAATCGCGCGTCATTACCCGCACTTGAAAGTGCTGCCCCCGATCGAGACCCATGACCGCGCGAAGGAAGCGTCGGACAAGGCTCTGCGCATGTTTCAGGACCATCCACGCGTGGTCGGCTGCTACATCACTACCGCCAATTCCCTGCCCGTATTGCGCGCTCTTCATAGTCAGAAAAAAAAGAGCCGGGGAAAAAACGGAATCGTTACCGTCATCACCACCGATCTCTTTCCCGAGCTCGTTCCCTTTATTCGCTCGGGCGCGGTAGCAGCCTCGATCCACCAGCGCCCGCGCGCGCAGGGACAGCTCGCGCTTCGGATTCTGCAAGGTTTCCTGCGCGACGGCACCTGCCCCACGGATCGTGTCACGCTTGCACCGCATGTCGTCACCCGCTCCAATCTCGACTACTTCCTCACCCAGTATTCATTGATCGAAAGAAGTATCTGACCGCAAAGTTCCTGCCCTAAAGCAACGAAATCGAGACCCGATTTCGCTTCATCCCATCTCCCTGTCGCCCGCACATGGGTTAATCAACCATTCCCCTGTGCGATCTGCCCTTGACACCGGTTTATTAGAGGAATATGTTTCGTTAGCGTTAACGGAACCGAATTTCCCGGTTTTTTGACACTTCAACCCGTTTTGAGGAATGGAGAACGAAAATGAAGAACACCACGTCAGTGATCTTCTCCCGGATGGCTGCACTGCTAATGTTGCTGGCATTTGTCGCCGGCAGCACCGCGCGGGCACAGGTCGGTCAGGCGGTCTTAACCGGTACCGTCGAAGATTCAAGCGGCGCCATAGTTGTCGGCGCTGCCATTACTCTGACCGACACCACGACCCAGACGTCGCGCCAGGCCACCAGCGATTCGCACGGCTTCTTTTCCTTCTCCGGTCTGGCTGCCGCCACTTATGAGGTGAAATTTGACAAGCCCGGCTTTGCCGAACTGCGCCGCACCGTTGTCGTGCATATCGCCGACCACACGGAAATTCCCGACATCCATCTGGCGGTAAAAGCTGCCGGTGAGTCGGTCACCATCACCGCGGCTCCGACCTCGGTCACCCCCGAGACGACTGGCGAGGTTTCCTACACTCTTACGGATAAGCAGATCCAGAACCTGGACATCATGGGACGCAGCGCCATCGAACTGCTCGGTCTGGTGCCGGGCGCGGCAGACTCGGGCAATTTCGAAAGTGACTCCTACAGCGGCCAGGTCGCCGGCTTTACTCCGAACGGCAGCGCCTACAGCGTGAACGGCAATCGCTTTGACCTCACCCAGATCGTGAGCGACGGCGCCACCGTCACCGACGTCAACACCGCCGGCGCCGCCGCCGTCACCCCCAACGTGGAAATGATCCAGGAGTTCAAGGTGGTCACCGCGGCGTTCTCCTCGGAGAACCCGAGCGGGCCGATCGTCATGCAGACGCAAACTAAATCCGGCGGCAAGGACTTCCACGGCGAACTCTATGGCACCGTTCGCAACCATGCGCTCGATGACACCGACTGGCGCGTAAAACATCTGGGACTGCCCAAGCCCGACGACCGCTATTACTACCTGGGCGCCAACGTTGGCGGTCCCGTAATTATTCCTGGGACCGACTTCAATAAGAAGCGGGACAAACTCTTTTTCTTCGCCGCCTACGAAAAGAACCTGCAATACGTGCAGGACCCATTGCTCGACATTCGCGAAGCGGTTACGCCCACAAACGGCTCGACCGTCGCCGGACAGCCCACGCCCAACATGCGCGCCGGTGACTTCAGCGACACGGCGTACCTGCAGAGTCTCAACATGAACAACGCATACTGGGCAACCACTACTCCATGCTCTATCGCAACCGATGGCAATGCCAACCAGAACCTTTGCACGAGCCCAACCAGCGGCATTATTAAACCGAGCGCTATCGACCCCAACGGCCAGGTACTGATCAATGCCCTGCCCTTGCCCAATGCCAACCCAGCGCAAACGGGCGGCTACAACCTGATTAGCAGTGTGGTGAATTTTCAGCCGCGCGATCAGGAAGATCTGAAACTCGACTACAACATCAACAATAAGAACCAATTCTCCGCCCGCTACAACCACGAGTCGGAGGCGGTACCGATGCCCTTCGGCTACTTCGACAACTTCACCCCCAACGAATACCCGGGGGACCAAATCGACCGCGACTCGTCGAACTCAATCGTCGCCAACCTCGCTACCTCGTTCACCAACAGCCTTCTCAACCAACTCACTTTTGCCTACACGCAGCTGGCCTTCCGCACCTACCTCAACGATCCAGCAGCCGTCTCCCGCTCCGGGCTGGGATACACCGCGCCCGATCTCTATGCCGACAATTCCCCTATCATCCCCAACGTCCAGCCGGGATATGGCGAAGGCGGACTGGCCTCGCTCTACCTGATCGGGGGCAGCTATCCCACCACCAATGCGCCACAAAAGATTTTTGTGGTAAACGAGAACGTGAGCAAGATCTTCCGCACTCACCTTTTCAAGGCCGGCGTCTACTTCGCTCACCAGCAGTTCAGCCAACTCACGCAGGGCGCCGAAAACAGCACGATAATCACCGGAGAATATAACGGCTCCTACAACACCGGCAACGCCTTCGCCGACCTGCTCACCGGACAGGTCTCCGGTTACCAGCAGAGCACGTCAAACTTCGTGGCCAACCTGAGCGAGAAGCGCACCGACTTCTTCTTACAAGACCAGTGGAAAGTTGTGCCGCGCTTCACTTTCAACTACGGGGTGCGGGTAAACCACATCGGCTCGTGGTTTGAAACCGGCGGCCGCATGGTCGATTTCGACCCGGCTCTCTACAGTTCCAGCGGGAGCTATGCGGACGCTCCCGGCCTGGTTACGCACGCCACTACTCCCAGCATCCCGATCAGTGGAAGCCGTCCGCGAGGATTCCAGGTAGCTCCTTCTGCCGGATTTGCATGGGACTTCCGCGGCACCGGCAATACCGTCATCCGCGGCGGCTTCTCCACCAACTATTACATTGACCCCGGCGCAAATGCTTTCTCCACCGTGCAGTCACCGCCCAACGAAACCTTCACCACTGATTACGTCCTAACGACCATCCCGAATATTCCACAAATTAACACTTACCTCCCGCTGGGGTCTTATGGCATTGGTGATATCCACGACGACCATGTGCCGGTAACTTACTCCTACTCGTTGGCTGTGGCTCAATCCTTCGCGCACTCCCTGCACGTGGAAATCGCATACACCGGAAACGCCTCGCACAACCTCGTCGGTTACGGCTTGACCAACGTGGTTCCCGAAGGATGTGCCGACGAACTGCACACCTTAATTGGCTACACGGCCGGTTCCTTCAATGACGTGCAGTGCCGTCCTTATCCGCTGGATGGCGAACTCAGCACTATGACTCACAACCTGAATTCCTACTACAACTCGGCTCAGGTTACTGCCTCGAAGTCAACTGGCTGGCTAAATTACTGGGTCACTTATACTTATGGCAAGACTCTTGCCTATAACTGCGAAGACCCCTTCGACGAGCGCCGTTGTTACGGGCCGGCTCCATTTGACCGCAGCCAGAACCTGAATATCTCGTATCTCATCAATCTGCCCAACATCAGCCAAAAGTATCTTGGTAATAACAAGGTGCTCAACGGGATTCTCGATGGCTGGCAGTTTAACGGCATCGAACAATTCGCAACCGGCACTCCTCTGCAATTTACCGCGGAGGGTTCGGCCAACGGCAATACTGGTGACGAGTACGACGGCTTCCACAATCGCACCATTGACTTCTATAGCAACCCGGTGGACATGTCGAACCGCAATGTTGTTGGCACCCCCGATGAGAATGCGGTTCCCACGCTGGTTTGCAATCCCACCGCCGGCCTGCAGAAAAACCAGTATTTCAATGCTGCATGTTTCCAGGCGCCACAGCAGGAGACTGTGCCCAACAATCCCAGCATTGGCACATACCGGATCCCCTACATCCATGGTCCCCGCTATGAGCGCGACGACATTGGACTCTACAAGGCCTTCAAGATCGCGCCGGCGAAAAGCATCCAGATTCGCGCCCAGGCCTTCAACTTCACCAATCACGCATCGAATTTCTTCGTACAGTACGATTCGGCCCTATATCTCGACTATCCAGGCTTCGCGAGTCTGCCTCTCAACTTGTCGCCGTCAAATACTCCCAGCGGCGTGGTTCCCGCTGGCTTTGCAACCACGAAGTTGGGTCACCGCACGATTCAGTTGGCCGCGAAATTTTACTTCTGAGTCAAAATCGCCCGACTCCGCCTGGCCTGCGGGCAACGTCGCCGGGCGGACGCAGCTTCCGCGAGCAAGTTATGATAGCAGTCTCCGATTCACAGTCTTCGGCATCATTATTATGGTAGAAAATCGCCAAATAATCGGCCTACGGAAGCCCTTCCGTTGCGGCCCTGGCCTGTGCAATCGAGTGATATTGTCCGTCCAGCCCGGCAAGAACGCTCGGGTCTCGGTCATTTCCCCGGATGAGCAGCTATGATCTCCATTGTCTCCAGCCCCGAATCCACCGGCGACTTGCTGCTGGCGCTATTCCGGGAATTGTTCGGAGAGTTGTCGGGGAGGGCTGCGCGCATTTTTCGCGCGCCCGGCCGGGTCAATCTTATTGGCGAGCATACCGATTACAACGACGGCTTTGTGATGCCGATGGCGATCGCTTTTTACACGTGGATCGCAGCGGCTCCGCGCGAGGATCGAATTGTCGTAGTTTATTCTGAGCACTTCGACGAGAAGATCTCTTTGTCTCTCGATGCGCTCTCGGGTCCGCCGCGAAAGCACTGGAGCGATTTCGTCCGCGGAGTTGCCGCCACTCTTCAGCAGGCGGGACACACACTCTCTGGCGCCAATCTTGCGATTCATGGCCAGGTTCCTCTCGGCGCCGGGCTTAGTTCCTCGGCTTCTTTGGAAGTCTCGTTAGCCCTGGCGCTGACGTCGGCTGCCGGGATTGCGGTACCGCGTTTGGATCTCGTGAAACTCTGTCAGGATGCCGAACATAAATATGTCGGCACG
>JBAVAA010000050.1:0-2158 GCA_049585515.1 Terriglobales bacterium
CCAGTGTGTTGTACATACATTAGATACACAAGCGTCCCTATACCCGAAGCGCTCCAGCCTCCACGAAAAATGACAAGTTGAAAAGAAGATTACTGATTGCCTTCCTGCTCAATCGTGATCACATCGAACGTGTCGCTCAGGTCGGCGTGTCCGGCGAGTGTGTCGCGGGTTTTGCCTTCGACCAGAATGTTGACGCGCTGGATTCCGGGAACGTTGACGGCTAGCGTCTCCACCAGAGAATTCACGGTGAGTTGCTCGCTGAGAATGCCGGAGCGGTGCTGGTCGGCGAAGGCGGCGTTCAGGTCGATGACGGCCGCTCCGGGATCGACGAGGTAGATGCTGCGGATGTCCGACGCTGGAGATAGAGGATGAGCAGCGCCGGGTTGCTGGTAGATGCGCAGAAGGGCGCGCAGCAATTCTTCGGCGCGCTGCTGGCGTCCTCCGGGAAGAGGAATCTGGGCGGAGCGGGCGCGAAGCTCGCCGGCGGCGTCATCGGCTACATAGAGAGTCACGGTTTCGGTCGGACCGGTGGCTGGAGGAACTACGGGCAGCGCGTCGACTGCGGTGGGTTCCAGTTCTCCGGCGCGTCGACGCATGTGGCGCACGTAGATTCCCATGGCCACCACCAGCACCAGCAGCGCGGCTACACCGATTAGAAGATGACGGGGAATCATTTAAAGTTCTCAGTTCTCAGTTAAATCATTCGTGGCATCAGCGGTTGTGCAGCCTGCAGAACTCATGGTTGAACCCCTAACCGATCGCGGACTGAGACTACGGCATCGGCTATGGCTGATGCTGCCCGTTGTTGATAGTTGGCGGAGGTCAGGTCGGCTACACCGTTCTCGCCGGGCGCTAGTTCTACGGCCACCGCGGGCATGAGCACGTTGTTCAATGGACGCAGCGACGCGGACGATCCTTTCACCGGGAATTCTTTTTTCTGCATCTCGGCTGCGATAGCCGAGGAGACGATACGGCTGACGGGCAACGCCGGCGCTTGGGCCGCGTTCCAGGGATGAAATGATCCCTGGCTTGGTCCTTCCACCGGAAGCAGAGCGGTGTAGATTCTGGCGCCGCTGCCTTGCGAGACCGCGTGCAGCGTGATGTAGATTCCGGCGCCGGCCGCGTTGGCGGCGGCGGCGCGCTGGTCCAGAGTTGAACTGGTATCGGCGTCGCGCAGCATGGTAACTGCGAAGCCGCGAGTCTCCAGTTCGTGGCGCAGAAGGCGCGCGAATCCGAGAGTGACGTCTTTCTCGGCCAGCGTATCGGTCAAGGCCGCGCCCCGTTCGTCGCCACCGTGGGCGGGATCGACCACGGCAAGTACGCGACGGACGTTTGTGTTGGCTGCGGCTACGTTCGAAGACGATTGTGGCTGCGTTGGATTTCGCGGGGCGGCTCCAGCGACGCCTTGCGCTGGCGTCGCCTGAACGGTCGAGGCCTTGTCGGTTGAACTCGTGGCCGGTGAAATCGTGATCGTCTTTCTATCGGTGCTGAAGCTTGCCATCAGCGGCTGGTTTGCAGCGACATCTAATTCAGCTGCGCCGTTATTTTCGGAATAGCTGGCGTGCGCGATGATTTTGCTGTCAAAGGAAATCGACTGGCTTCCCGGAGAGACGACGGGGTCGCGTTTGAAAAGCATGCGCAGCTTGCCGGGTTCAGTGGAAATCGTCGGATCTACCGGAGCGGTGAAGCTGACAATCAGGTGCGGCGGGTTGGTGGCGTCCAAACGGAAGCTGGGTTGGATGCCGATATTGCCGATGAATAAGCGGCGCGCGCTTTCACGGAAGTTGACGGGCGTTCCCAGAAAACGGGGCAGCAACGCGCTCAGTGAATTCAGGGGAACCAGACCGCGCGAGTTTTCGATCAGGAAGGGAGCGGTGAAATCGAAATCGCGGCCATGAATTTTTCCGCGGATCTTTCCGGCGGCGAACTCGGCATCGAGCGCGTTGTAGCGGAGTTTCCAGCGGCGGCCGTCGGTTTGGCTGCTGACGCGGCCGAGTGGTTCAAGAAGTTCGAGCAGGCCTACATATTCATGGCCAGCGCGGTCCACAACGGGGAGCGTGTAGATTGCGACTGGCGAGTAGATTGAGATTTGTGGTTCGTTTTCGGAGGGAGCAGCGGGAAGAAGCACAACGGTGGCCAATAGGACGGCCAGAATCCT
>JBAVAA010000051.1:0-4324 GCA_049585515.1 Terriglobales bacterium
CGGCAACCCTGAGCGCCTGCTGAATTTGCTGCATCAGCGGAGAATCGGCGGGACGAGCTTTGCTCTGCGCGTGAACCGCGGCTGCGGCGGCAGCCAACAGCGCAGCCACAAGCAGAATTGCGCGGAGGCTCCGCATCCTCGGATTTTTCTCTGTCAGCATTAAAGTCATCGAGTTACAGTCGCGCTGGAGAATAGGACCTTGACGCCGTCAGCCATTCTTCGATTGTTCAACGTCCTGAAACTGCGAAATCTCCACTGCCCCATTAGGAAACACAGCAGTAATTTTGAGATCTCCACCCATCGCGCGAATGTAATTTCGGAGAGTCGACACGTACATATCAGCGCGCCGTTCGAGGCGCGAAACCCCGCCCTGGGGTATCCCCAGCAATTCCGCCAGACTGGTCTGTGTCAAGTTACGCGCTTCGCGCAATTGGTTCAGCGAGAGACGGCCGATTTCGTCACGCACCCGCGCCTTAATGCGGGCTTCCCGTTCCGGCGCGAGTTGTTTGCGAACGCCCTTCCAGTTCCTGGTCACGGCTTACTCCTTAATCTCGCGTAAGTGCGCATCGTAGATTTCGTCTGCTTTCCTGATATTGACCTTGTACCAGTTCGCATCACCGGTTTTGTCTCCACCAACAATGAGGTAAGCCGCGCGACGTGGGTCGAAAGCAAATAGAATCCGGTAAGGTCTGCCCCAATGTTGCACCCGCAACTCCTTCATGTTTGCATGCCTGGAATCGCGGACCGTGTCGACATGCGGGCGGCCAAGGAGGGGGCCCAGTTCTTCGAGCAGGTCCACCGAAAAGTTAACGCTTTCGTGCTCATCATCCGTAAGTTCTTGATACCAGGCGGCAAATTCGTCGCTAACTTCGACCGTCCACGCCACGCAGCAACTATACCGTATATGGTATATACCGTCAAGAGCATATTGAGAGAGTGCTTGTTCTCGGCACAATCGAAGAGGCATCCGCACGGCTCGAGGTCGCGCTATTGGGACGAAAGATGGATTTTGCCGACGCCACCCTCGTGCATCTGGCGAAGCGCGAATCTCTTTCCGCGATCCTCACGGTCGACCAGCGGACGTCACAACCTACCGCATCGAAGGGAAACGTCAGTTTCGAGTGTTGCCGCGGAAACGGCCGTCACCGCGCATTGGCAGCAATATCTCAAGCGGGACACGTCTGTGGAATCCCAGGTCTCCGAAAGACGCGAGACATGGGGACCCGACCTACTTATTGTCTTCTCTTGCTTCAGCGATGTGGGCCTGGTGTCCCGCTTCGGAGACAGCTCTCACAAAGGCTTCTCCGCTTGCCGGAGTTGACGCATGGCCGGAAAGAATGTTGCGGAACCTCATATGCTTGCCGTAAATCGAGCGCGTCGAGTCGTTGTCCTGCTCCACTACCGCGCCTTCCAGCGTCAAGCCGGCGAACACGCCTTTCGAGCGCGAGTACGTCAGCACTTCAGTGTTCATCAATATGTCGGTTCCGGCAGAAGTGTGACGGCCTACTGGACCGGCTGCCACCGAGCCTTCACCGGTGAGTTCGAACTTGCTCGAAAGCAGATGCTGCAACCCTCGATCGTTCATTACCAGCATGACCAGGTCGATGTCTTCGACCCCGATCTGCAATCCCCAACTCCCGCCGCCAACGGAGACGAATGCGGGAGCGCTCCAGCCTTCAGGCGTGCGGCAGGAAGCCACTCCACGGCCGTGCTTGGCGCCAAAGACGAAGCCGCCCTTGATCAGGTCCGGGACGATGACGACGCACTTGGCGCCGTTCAATACTTCTTCTGGAATACCTTTGTCGGGCGTCGACATGATGGCCTGAAGAACTTCTACGGACTTTTGCATGCGGTCGACCGTGTCTTCACGATTCGAGCCCGCCCAGGCGACGGTTCCAACCAGGCCGATCGAACTCATCAACAACAATGTCATTATCTTTTTCATGGATTTTTCCTTTATGGATCTGCGGAACTAAGAGGAGAAGACTTCAGATAGGCTGACTTAGCTCAGAGACCTGAAAGAGAGAGAAGAAGTGCTCGTCTCAAGGGTCATGATCGCGCAATGACAGAAGAATAGATGGTCTACATTGCTCACTTTCAGCAAGTGGTGGACAAAGAGAGGCTGCGTTCCGCGATGCAGCGTCAGCAGTCTGTGCGCGATTGTGAGCAATCTTGCACAGTAACAAGGAATCCTGGCGTGTCAGCATGGGTCTGCTGAAGATTCAAAGAAACGTAAGGTGGCTCGCTGATGGAACGCTCTCTTCGCCGGTTGCGCGACCGTTTTCGCAGACGACTAGCCGGAATTACCGCATCGGCCCGCCAGATGTTTGCGTCAGTTACGCCTTCGGCTCGCGGTTACGCTTTGCAAAGAATGTGCCCGTTTTGCGGGCTCATCACACCGCGGTCGAAGACGTCATGTCTGGAGTGCGGGAAAGCCCTCGTGCCGGCCACGACAAGATAGGTAATTTTTCGGGATGCTCATCTCCCAGCGACGATCATTTTCGGCGACCCAATGAGCGAAGGAGATCGATATGCTTTGGACAATTTTCGTGGTGCTTCTGATTCTGTGGCTGCTCGGTTTCAGCCTCCACGTAGCCGGCGGTCTGATTCACCTGCTGCTGGTGGTTGCGCTGGTGGTGTTGGTCATTAACCTGGCAAGCGGCCGGCGTGTGGTGTGAGCCGTCCCACGAGGGAACAAAATTAGTCGTGCAGAACCACGCCGAGCAGCGAACTGTGGACCTGCAACCCGCCCTCCGGCCCGCCGGAGTAATTTACAAAGCCCAATTTACGAAACCGGTTCATAAAAAAACTGACCCGGGAACGAGTAGTCCCAACCATCTCAGCCAAACTCTCCTGGCTGATTTTGGGAATCACCGTCTCCGGCACGCCTTCCTTGCCAAAATGAGCGAGCAGAAGAAGAATTCGGGCCAATCGCTTTTCGCTGGAGTTAAACAACTGGTCGACAAGATCCTCTTCATAACGCACATTCCGCGCCAGCAAATAAGCCACGAACAGCTCGGAAAATGCCGGTTCCCGATGCAGCGCATCCATCATCGCTTTCTTGTCGATGCGCTGAATCTCGCAATCCGTCATGGCGGCGGCCGATCCCATGCGCAGAGCCTGGCCCGCCAGCGCACCTTCGCCAAAGAAGTACCCGGCGCCGAGCATGCCCAGGGTCGCTTCTCTGCCAGTTGCGGAGACAACCGTGAGTTTTACTTTGCCCTTTTGGATGTAAAAGATCGCATCCGCTGTATCCCCCTGCGCGAAGATTGCCTGCTTCTTGGCGAAAGTCAGGTTCCTCCTACCGTCGCCAATGGTCGCGAGGAAGGTATCGGGATTGAACGCGCGGCTCTTGTTCGCCGAACCAGAGGTGGCCATTAACTTCAATTCTAAGCTTAAAACACGGCTTCTCCACCAAATTCCGGCGTCGCGCGTCCGCACTCGTACGGTGCGGGCTCCTGAATATTAGCCATTCGCACAAGATCCCCGGAGAATGGACAACCTCCACATGTGAGCTATCTTGCTCAGACGCGAGACTCCACACCTGTCATTCTTTCTTTACTGAGTGTGCAGACGGAGCCGCGAACGCTGATTCGCAGCTTTGATTATCAGGTCGCTCCAATCTGGGATCGTTCAATTCACGACGAGGCGACCACATCCAGCCAATCGGCGTTCTTCATCCGTGTGTGCGCCGCGAAATCTCGCGTCGGCATACGAAACGACCCTAAAAAGTCTCGAACTTGTAGTCGCGGCAACACCTCCAGGCGGATGAGAGGGGTTAGCCGGCCAATCAAGAAAGGTCAAACATCATGCCTTTAATTCAACTGCTCGAAGTTCTAATCGTGGTGGGTGTTCTGCTGTGGCTGGTAAATCGCTTCATTCCTATGCAGGCATCTATCAAGTCGATTTTGAACGGTGTCGTGGTCATTGCCGTGGTTCTGTGGATCCTGAATGTTTTTGGACTTTTCCACTCGCTTTCCCGCATCCACGTTGGAACCTAAAGAATACCCACTCCTCCCGACTGACGGCAGAACCGGAGGAGTGAACCTCATTGTGTCCGGCGCGGCAAGTCTGTGCCAAGAAGAGCGCACTAACGACTAATCAACAATCGATAATGGAGGCAACACTTATGAATCTAGTTGGATTTATCAGCACAGCAGTCCTGTCTTTGACCCTCATAGCTGCGGCACCGGCGTTCGCGCAGGAGCAGCATGAGCAGCAGGAAGAACAGAAAGCCAAGCCTGCCCAGGAAGAGAAAAAAGCGCAGCCGGAGAAGTCCGTAAAACAAGAGGAAAAACCGACGGCGCAATCGGAGATGAAAGCT
>JBAVAA010000052.1:0-2364 GCA_049585515.1 Terriglobales bacterium
GTATTTCCCCCCGGATGCCCCGCACTCCGCCCCAGGTCCGCTCACCAATGAGCGGCCCCAGATTGTACTGCTTGAACATGTAACTGAAAATGTCGCCATCGGACGCGGCATAATGATTGGTGACGCAGGCCATGTATCCGTGGAAGACGTTCGGGGGGCGCGTGTTCGGCTCAAAGTTACGTGCCGCATCCATGCCCGACAATATGCGCCGCAGACGCTCGAAAATCAGCTCATCCACAAAGCCGCCCCCGTTGTAGCGGACGTCGAAAATAATCCCTTCCTTGCGAATCTGCGGAAAATATTGCTTGACGAACTCGTTGAGCCCCGCATCGCCCATGTTTTGCAGGTACACATACCCGATGCGGCCGCCGCTGGCCGCGTCCACTTTCCTGCGGTTGGTTTCGACCATGTTCAACTCGCGCAGACTGTATTCGTCGGCAATCGGTTTCACCACAGCTTTGTGAGCGCCCTCCGCCGTCGGTTTGGAGTTGACCATAAGAGTAACTACCTCATTCGCTGTGTTCGTCAGCAATTCTTCGGGTGTCTGCGGAGCGCGCAGCGCCCGCCCATTGATTGCGATCAGGTAATCGCCTTCTTTCACGTTGACCCCAGGTTCGGTCAATGGCGAGCGCGCACGCGCGTCCCAATTCTCACCCGAAAATATTTTCTTGATCCGGTACATGCCACTGGCCCCATCGACCTCATAGTCCGCGCCCAGCAGCCCGACATTCACCGGATGCAAATCCGGAAAATCTCCGCCGCCCACGTAAGTATGCGAATTCGATAACTCCCCAATCATTTCGCCCAACACATAAGTGAGCGAGTAACGATCGGCGACATAGGGAAGTAACTGCGCATATTGATCTTTCTTCCTCTGCCAATCCACTCCGTTCATTGAAGGCTCAAAGAAGTAATCGCGCTCCTGCCGCCAGACCTCGTTGAACATCTCTTTCCACTCCTGCGGAGGATCGGCCAAAGCCCGCATGCCGTCCAGTTTGAGCGCGCCATCCCCAACCTTATGCGGGGGCGGCGGAGGGGTCGGCGAATCCTCACGAGGGATTGGCGGCTTGGCATCGATAATCCCCATCTTGGCATCGCCCTCACCCTCGGTCCGATACAAGATTTTTGACCCGTCGTGCGAGAGTGCGAAGTGGTCCGCGCCATCCAGCACAACCGCGTCTTTGTGCTCTTTCAAAGCGTAGGCATGGATTGCACGGCTTTCTCCCGGAATCGGCCCCGACAAACCTTGAATCGGAGAAGTTGAGTAATAAATCGCGTCTTTCGAAGCATCCATGTTTCGAATCACCGCCGGTGGAACCGCCAGCGCAACAATCCGGTTCTCGATGCCGTCCAGATCGATCTTGAAAACTTTCGGTGGCGCCTTGGTCTCGGTCTGCTCGGCTTTTTCTTCGGTCTTAGGCTCCGCCTCCTTTTTGGCACGCGGTTGTTTGGGAGCGTTCTTCTTGGCCGCCTCGGGCACCGGCATCGACTCGGCCGGTTCCTCGCTCTTCACCTTTACCTCATCGCTCAAAGCCGGAAAAGGTGAAGGTTCGTCCGCCGTCAACGTGACCACGTAGACCCGCGTCGTTTTCGGATTCGCAAATTCGAAGTCGATGCTGCCCAGCACCTCATTGAAGTCGCGATCGGAAAGGAAATATAAGTAGCGCTTGTCCGGATCGAACAGAGCACCATAACTATTGTCTAAAGTAGAAGTAACAGCAGTGATCTTGCGGTCTGCTAACCCATACACATAAACTACGGAAAAACCGGACTCTACATTCTTATCGTAAGCCAGCCACTTACTGTCCGGAGACCAGTTGTAATTCGTAATTTCCCCATACTTCGCGCGATCCACTTCGACCGGCTTCTTCTCCTTAATATCGACATACCACAGTTTCAAATCCTTGTCGGCCCAGGCGATCTTCGAGCTGTCTGGAGACCAGGCCGGCGGAAACATAAAGCCCTTGTGTCCACTGGTGATCTGCTCTTCGGCAGCCTGTCCGTCTTGCGGAACAATGAAGATCTCATCCTCGCCAGTGCGGTCGGAAATATAGGCGATCCATTGCCCGTTCGGCGACCATGCCACATGGTGCTCGCGAACGCCGGGCGATTGCGTCAGATTGCGGATGCTTCCCTCTTTCGCCGGAACCGTGAAGACTTCCCCGCGCGCAGCGATCGCCGCCCGCTTGCCATCGGGCGCGATATCAAAATCGGTGATATGCCGGTTCGCACTGACCCAGTGCTTCATCGCCAGGTCGCGTTCCCCGTTCACATAAATCGTCAGTTTTTTCGGCTGCCGGCTTTCGAGGTCGAAGGTATACAAGAAACCACCCTTCTCAAAAATAATCGCGCCGGGACCAAGGC
>JBAVAA010000053.1:0-7371 GCA_049585515.1 Terriglobales bacterium
ATGTAGCGACAGTAACGTCGGACGCAGAATCCACGTGCTGCTTGAGCATGCGGCCGTAATTCATCTTGTAGATGTGGTCGCCGGAGAGAATCAACACGTATTTGGGTTGCTCGGACCCGATGGAATAGATGTTCTGATAGACCGCATCGGCCGTCCCCATGTACCAATTTTCGCTGACCCGCTTCATCGGGGGCAGGATTTCAATGAACTCGCCAATCTCCCGCCCGAAAATGTTCCAGCCTTCGCGGATCTGGCGATTCAGCGAAAGCGCCTTATATTGCGTGAGGATAAAAACGCGGCGCAGCCCGGAGTTGACGCAGTTGGAAAGCGTGATGTCGATGATGCGGTAAATACCGCCGAAGGTCACTGCCGGTTTGGCGCGATCGCGGGTCAGTGGATATAGGCGTTCGCCGGCGCCTCCGGCGAGGAGGATTCCCAGCGTATCTTTCATGGGTACACTGTTATCCATCGCTAGACCGTCATCGGCCCACGGCTGGGAAGCAGCGTGCCACGAGGACGCCCCACGTCAACGCGACATACTAGCACAAGGGCCGCAGGTTCTGAGGGGTACGTTCAACATGCCAGAGGTAGGGTGGGAATTGCGTCGCCAGAGTTGCCTTGAACCGCCGCCACAAAAAAAGATTGTACCGAAAGCTGAAGCCTCCCTAGCAGTGCACGATTTTGTCGCTCTTGATGCCCCGCGTAGCGTTGCGGGAGTCCACCACCAACTGGGCCTCGCGGACGATCGTCTTGTAATCATAATCGGAGTGGTCGGTGACGATCAGCACGCAATCGTATTGGCCGAGATTATCGAGCGATGAACACTTCATTTGCAGGTCGTACTTACGGCCGCGGCCCACGAAAGGAAAATACGGGTCGTGGTAACTGACCGCCGCGCCTTCTTTTTGCAGAAGCTCGATGATCGTAAGAGCGGGCGACTCGCGCAGGTCGTCTATGTCTTTCTTATAGGCAACCCCCAGCACCAGAACCTTGGATCCGTTGATCGCCTTTTTCTGCCGGTTCAGCGCGGAGATCGTCGAAGCGATCACGTTGTAAGGCATCGCCACGTTGATTTCGCCGGCTAGTTCGATAAAGCGCGTGTGGAAGTCGAACTCCTTCGCTTTCCAGGAAAGATAGAACGGATCGACGGGAATGCAGTGTCCGCCGAGACCCGGCCCGGGATAAAACGGATGGAATCCGAAAGGTTTGGTGGCCGCCGCGTCGATGATCTCCCAGATATTGAGTCCCATGCGCAGGCAGAGCATTTTGAGCTCGTTGACGAGCGCAATGTTGACGCAGCGGTAAATATTCTCCAGCAACTTGGTCATCTCCGCAGCAGCGGGTGAGGAAACAGGAACAGTTCGGCGGAAGATGGAGCCGTAGAGTGCGGCGGCGATTTCGCTTGCCTGCGGATCGAGACCGCCAATCACTTTCGGTATATCGTGGCGAGCTACTTGCGTGTTGCCAGGATCTTCGCGCTCTGGCGAGAATGCTACCCAGAAATCGTTGTCGCCAGCCGCACCCTTGCGGGAAGCCTTTAAGCCGGCCCGGTTCTCCTGTTCGAGAATCGGAACCAGAACTTCTTCGGTCGTGCCGGGATAAGTGGTGCTTTCAAGGATGACGATTTGACCCGCGCGCAAATGGGGCGCCACGGCGTGCGCGGTGTTGGTAATGTAGCTGAGATCGGGCTCGTGATATTCGTCAAGCGGAGTGGGGACGCAGATGATGATTGCATCCATGGCGGCGATCTGCGAGTAATCGGCCGTGGCTTTGAAGCCGTGAGCCTTGGCGGCCGCGATCTCCTCGGGTGTGATCCGGAAAATGTAAGTGCCGCCACTGGCGAGAGCATCGATCTTTCGCTGATCGATATCAAAACCAGTGACGGGAAACTTCTGCTCGCTGTACAGCAGGGCCAGTGGCAGCCCGACATAACCGAGGCCGATGATTCCAATCTGGGCCTGGCGTTTGCCGATGCGGCTTTTCAGGTCGCTAAGGAGCGAAGAATCGGTCGTCTGAACATTCATAAGCGCAGCCACAATTCTAGCATCGCGGTTTGCGCGCCAGGCCGAAGGCGGCTGCAATAATGATTCTCACCCGATTCTCATGCGATTCTTACGGGACTCATTGCGATCTTGATTACTGTTGTAATCGAAATCGCTACCGCTGCGCTTTCCTTGTAACATGCGGATGAGATGCGACTCTCTCGTCTCCTCATCGCGCTCTTTCTGGTCGCCATCCTGATTGCGCTGGCCAGCCAGGCCGCGCGCTTTCTGGTGGTGGATAAACCGGAACCGTCGGACGCCATCCTGGTACTCGCAGGCGAAACCAACGCCCGCCCGGCCCGCGCTCTCGAACTCTTGCGGCAGGGAGTGGCGCAGCGCGCAGTCATCAATGTTCAAGTGCGGGATGTCATCTACAATCAGCGCTTGATCGACATTGCACAGAGCTACGTTAACAGACTTCCTGAAGCAAGCCGCATTTCGGTATGTCCAGTCACCGGTTTTTCCACTTTTGCCGAGGCCGACGACGCGAACCGATGCCTGCACGTGTTGGGCGCGCACCGTGTGCTGATCGTGACCTCCGACTTCCATACTCGTCGCGCCTCCATGATCTTTCGCCACCGCCTTCCGCAATATCAGTTCAGCATAGCGGCAGCACGCGGTCCAGGGGGTTTCGGCAATGCCTGGTGGACGAATCGAGAATGGGCCAAAATCACTTTCGATGAGTGGCTGAAAATGCTGTGGTGGGAAGCGGTGGATCGCTGGCGAGGTCATTGAGACATCGAATCATTGAGTCATTTGCGAGGAGATTAATGACTTAATGACTCAATGATTCAATGTCTCACTGGCAACTTTTTCCCAGGTACGATAGTTTGGAACACTGGAGGTTTCATGGCGCAAGTCACGATTACGGTGCGCAACAACGGTCCGTTGCGCATAGACGATCCCAACGGCGTGGTAGAAATGGTGGACGCCGAGGGCCATAAGTACGACCTGACCGGCAAGACGGCATTTTCGCTCTGCCGCTGCGGCGCATCCGCCAACAAGCCTTTCTGCGACGGCACTCACAAGGTCGTCTTCCAGGTAGTTGACACAGCGGTCAAGATTCCTACCTAGCAGGCTGAGGAAAAACTCGCTGTTGCCTTTGCTTTTGGGTGGCGCAGCGGTTCACCGCTGCGATAACTGCATTTTTTGAATACGGCTGTAGCCGCCGAGAGCCGCTGTTCCTGCGCGAACTCAATGCGGCCACCAATAGTACGCTGCCTCGCCGGAGAGCTCTGTGTCAAACGACTCCAAATCATCTGAAGTGAAAACGGAACGTGATCGGATGTTGGGCATGGGCGCGAAGATCACGCGCCGCGATTTCCTGAATGGAGTCGCACTGACAGCAGGCGCAGCCATCATTCCACCGGAAATGTGGGCTGCGGCAGCCGCCGATCTGCAACCTGGAGCCCAGAACCTTCCCGGCTACTATCCTCCCGCTAAGACCGGCATGCGCGGAAGCCATCCCGGGTCCTTCGAGACCATGCACAAAGTCCGCGACGGCGCTTTTTGGGATGATGCTCCGAAGGCTGTGGATACAGGCGAATCCTACGATCTGGTGATTGTGGGCGGAGGTATCAGCGGGCTCGCCGCCGCGCATTATTTTCGCAAGGCCGCCGGCGAAAAGGCGCGCATTTTGATTCTTGAAAACCACGACGACTTCGGCGGACACGCCAAGCGCAACGAATTTCGCGCCGGCAGTCGCACAATCCTGGGATTCGGCGGCACCTATTCCATTGAAAGCCCGGCGCCCTACAGCAAAATCGCTAAGGCTCTGATCGAAGAGCTTGGGATCGACGTGCCTTCTTATCCTAAATATGTAGATAAGGGTCTCTACCGTTCTCTCGGCCTGAAGCCGCGCATTTTCTTCGACAAGGAGACGTTTGGCGCCGACAAGTTGGTCCTCAATGCGGTGCATACCGGAGGCGATGAGAGCGGCATCAACGACGAGGCTGGCGAAGCAGGATTGCGCGAGTTTCTGAAAGAAGCTCCACTTTCGGAGAAAGCCAGCCAGGATTTTCAGCGGCTGCTGGCGGACAAGACCAATTATTTTCCCGGTCTGAGCTCCGACGAAAAAAAGGCGCGACTGGCCCGCATCAGCTATGCGAAATATCTGACCGGCACGGTCGGCGTGAGCGAGGAAATCGTGAAGTTGTTCCAGGCGCTTCCACACCCGCTGTTCGGCGTGGGTTTTGATGCAGTCGCCGCGCAGGACGCGTGGGGTCTGGAGATGCCGGGATTCAACGGCCTCAAGCTCGATCCCACGCCCGGCAAGGGAATGAACCGCGATTGCATCCGCAACGAAGAAGCGGACAAATACTTCTTTCACTTTCCCGACGGCAACGCTTCGATCGCCCGGCTGCTGGTGCGCAACCTGATTCCGCCGGCGATTCCGGGAAGCTCGGCCACCGACATCGTAATGGCAAAGGCGGATTACTCAAAGCTTGACGAACCCTCTTCCGCAACGCGCATCCGCCTGAACAGTACCGTGGTCAAAGTAAACCACCACGGAGAGCCGGCTTCCGCGAAAGAAGTCGAAGTGAGCTACTTTACCGAGAAGAAACTCAAAACGGTGCGCACCGCCAACTGCATTCTCGCGTGCTGGCACGTGGTGATTCCCTACATCGCGCAGGAATTGCCGGACGCGCAAAAGGAGGCGCTCGCTTCTGCGCAGAAAGTTCCATTGCTCTACACCAACGTGTTGATACGCAACTGGACCGCTTTCCAGAAACTGGGCGCGAGCGCAATTTACGCGCCCGGTATGTACCACACCGGCGTGAATCTGGATCTACCGGTCAGCATCGGCGGCTATGAGTGCACGAAAAAGCCGGACGAGCCAATCGTAGTGCACATGATGAAAGCGGCCTGCAAGCCCGGTCGCCCAGCGCGGGAGCAGCATAAGCTGGGCCGCATCCAGCTCTATACCACGACATTCGAAACCTACGAGCGCAACATTCGTAAGCAACTTCTGCGGATGCTAGGTCCGGGCGGTTTCGATCCCGCGCGCGACATTCTGGAAATCACCGTCAACCGCTGGCCGCACGGCTACGCTTATGAATACAATTCGCTGTTCGACGATTTCTGGCTGCAGGGCGGCGAGACGCCATGCCAGGTCGCGCGCAAACCGTTCGGCCGTCTGGCCATCGCCAACGCAGACGCGGACGCATACGCGTACACAGACTGCGCCATCGATCAGGCGTACCGAGCGGTGCAGGAGTTGAAGAGAAATTAGCGTACACACGAATCAAGGAGGTTCTCATATGAAGGCGCGTCGTTCCCAGCGACCGGCCACAGCTGCGAAGCCGCAGCCCAAGGCCGACCGTCCGTTCGCTCCTGGATACGGCATTGCCGGCGCTAAGGCTGGCAAAAGACTGCTTCCATGGGCATGGGTCGCGAAGAAGATGAACGCATGCCGAACGTTCTGGCTGGCCACAATCTACGCAGGTACAGATAAAAATCCAGACCGTCCTCATGTGATGCCGTTGTGGGGAGTCTGGGTAGACGACGCGTTCTTCTTCTCGACCGGACGCAAATCCCGCAAAAGCCAAAATCTCGCCGCCAATCCTGCGTGCACCGTTACGAACGACGATGCCCTTGAAGCGGTGATCGTTGAAGGCCTCGCCGAAGAAGCCAAAAATGCGGCCCTTTTGGATCGCGTGGCGGCAGACTACAAAAAGAAATACAAGATGGACCCGCGAAGCATGAAGGAGCCGATTTTCATGGTGCGTCCGGAGACGGTTTTTGGATTCATCGAGAAGAGCTTTCCGAAGTCGGCGACACGATGGAAACTATAAAATTCGTAATCTCTAATTTGTAATGTGAAGAGCCCGTCCAATTACAAATTACCAATTGCAAATCACAAATCCAGCCTTATCCGTCGCGCCGACAAATGCGCGCCCGTCAGCAGCAGCATTCCCGACAAAAACGCCCAGAACATCAAACTGACGGAGATGGCGAACGGCCCATACACTTCCGCAAAATTCAGACGGGGCAGGGCGAAGATATAAACGTACTTCAGCGCCTCCGACAGCAATCCCATAATGATCGCTGCCGGCAGCACGCCTTTGGCCGGTACTTTGCCATTCGGCAACAGCCAGTAAACGAGAAAGAATATTGCGATGCTCGCCAAAATCGAGAAGACCTTCATCGTCACAAAACCTACCAGTTGTACATACCAGACGCCATAGCCGTGCAGCGCACTTTGTAGCATGGCGACGTTACCGGCGGTCAATCCTACGGAAAGCAGAGCGAGCGAGCCGCAGGCAAACACCAGGCCGAGCGAGATCAATTGATTTCCCAGATACGAGCGGTTGTTGCGAAATCCCCAGACGCGGTTCAGCGCCACTTCGAGCGGCATAAAAATTCCGGTGGAAGTAATCAGCAGCATGATCAGCGAAAACACTTGGGCCCGATGGTGTTCTCCGACCAGCGCATTCAGATTTCGAATCACGAATTCCTGCCCCGTCGGAATGTAGTCGCGCAGCAGGTTCTCGACGATGCCATACATCACCTTGGAATGAAAAACATAGCGGATCAGTGTCATCAGCAGCAGCAGAAATGGAAACAACGAGAGAATTGCGTTGGCCGCAACCGAAAAGGCAAACGTATGGACCTCGGTTCGAAGCAAATATCTCGCCGTCGAACGAACAATACCCTCGGCTGGAGCGGCGCGAAATTCCCCGGCGCCTGCCTCATCCGAAACCTCGAATGGAGTGAGAGAAGGCACGATTTCTTAAATCTTATCAAATACTTACGGCTTTCCGTCGAAGAGCGCCCAATCCAGAGTTGAAGGCCGCAATCTCAGATTGAGCCTGGGTCATGTTCGTTTTCAATAACTTAGCTCTTGCCAATCGGAATCTTCCTGATATTATCTGGTGCTTCGTCAGCCGGACCCGGTTGGCGAAGAACAAGATTGACGTTTCTGTGCAGCAGTGCGATATCGCGCCTCCGTCTTCGTTGTTGCGGCTCCCACAGCAGTTCGTCGCGGGCAATGCCCTCGATGGAATGCCGGGGAGCCGTTTCTGTTGGTACGATTTTGTCTGCACGCAGCGACGCCAGCAAAAAAATTCTTTCCGTCTGTTGGAGGGGGTGTCTTGTCCTCGCGGCTGCTTTGCGGCCGAAGGATCGACGCAGACAGAAGAGAGACGAAAGAATAAAAACGACAATTTGAATCGATCAGGGGAAAGGAGATTTTTGTGAGAGAGAAGGGTACTGTGAAGTGGTTCAACGGGGCGAAGGGATACGGATTCATCCAGCGCTCCACGGGCGAGGATGTCTTCGTGCATTTCTCCGCCATCCAGGAGAATGGCTACCGATCGCTGAATGAGGG
>JBAVAA010000054.1:0-2823 GCA_049585515.1 Terriglobales bacterium
GTTCTGTCCGACCACGTAGCAGCGGTAGTAATCCTCGAATTCGACGCCATGTTGCAGGGTCATACAGAGGTCGCCGGTCTGGTTATAGTGGTGGAAGAACTCTTCGGGAGAATGCACTTTATAAACGTGTTTCCAGCCTCCGCCCGAGTAAGGTTTCAAAAACGCAGGGAACTCGACATAGGCAAAAAGTTCTTCCCAATTCAGGGGATACATCAGATTCCGCATCGACTTGTCGGTGGTATCGGGCGGATGTTCATGGTGCGGCAAAATGACGGTTGGGGGAATTGCCACACCCATTTTGTGCGCCAGCGCATAGTTAAAAAACTTGTCGTCTGCCGTCCACCAGAAGGGATTGTTGATGACAATCGTTCCTTGCAGCATCGCGTTCTTTAAATAGGCGCGATAGAAGGGGATGTCCTGGGAAATGCGGTCGATGATCACGTCGTATTTCTTCGGCTCGTCCATGCGGATGCCGCCGATTTTGACAAATTCCGCCGTGACGCCGGCGTTCTTCATGCCGTTGACTTTCTCCACTAAAGCCGGCGGAAATGTATTTTCCATGCCGAAGAGAATTCCGATTTTTTTGTTTGCCATAATTTAGGACCTCGTAAAAGTTACTTTACTCGGGCAGCTCCCGGTGAAGCACGTAGGGGCAGTCTTCCTCGGGAGCCTGCGGGCTAAGTCCGGCTCGCATCCGATTGCCCGGCGCCTAAAGGCACTTCGTTCCCAATCGCTCTCGGCACGCCTGAAGGCGTGCCCTGATACGAATCTCGCCAACTCGGTCTGCCCGCGACCACCAACGACTAATGACCGACGGAATCGACAACTGCGCTAGAAATACTTTGCCGCCATTCTTTGCCATAGCGGCCAATCATGCTTGCTGTCGTCTCCGTATATATCCAGCCAATGCGGAATCCCTTTGCTATGGAGAATCGCCGCCATCTTGACGTTTGCGTCCAGGCACATGTCCCAATCCGATGATCCCAGCACGATCTTCATCTGACGATATCGGCTGAGAAACCAGTCGTCTCCGGTGTTCGGCAGGTAATCCGCGGGATTGTTGAAATAAACGTTGTCGTCGTAATAGCCGTCAAGGAAGCTTTTGATGTCGAACGATCCGCTCATCGAGATGCAAGCAGAAACCAGATCTGGATGCCGCATGGAAAAATTCAGCGCGTGGTAGCCTCCAAAACTGCACCCCGTTACCGCGATCTGCGGAGCCCAATTCCTCCACTTCAAATAGCCCATAAACTCATTGAGCACGTAGCGTTCGTATTGCACGTGACGCCAGATTCGCGCTCCGGGATGGACGCTCTTGTTGTACCAACTCTCGCTATCAACGCTATCGACACAGAACACCTGGATCGCGCCTGCTTCGAGCTTTCCGGCCAGCGCGCGAATCATTCCCGCATCTTCGTACTCAAAAAAACGTCCCTGGGAACTTGGAAATACGAGGATCGGCTGACCGGCGTGGCCGTAGGTCAGCGACTCCATATCGCGACCCAATTCGCGGCTGTATTCCTTGCTGTATTCGCGATTCATGTGCGCGAGGATTGTACCCGATTGCCTGATCTTCGGGCATCTCTCAAGCCGCCGTTCGATTCCCGCCACGGGTTTCTTCTGCTATAGTCAGCCCGCGCTTTACCCGTAGATTTCAAATCGCCGTTACGCAGGAGAAAACAATGTCAATTCTCGCTTGGATCGTGCTGGGTTTGATTGCCGGTTTTATCGGGAGCAAAATTGTTAACAAGTCGGGAGAAGGTTTCTTCCTCGACATCATCCTCGGTATTGTCGGTGCGGTGGTCGGTGGCTGGCTGTTTAGTTTCTTTGGGGCGCATGGAGTGACCGGCGTCAACATTTATAGCCTTTGCGTTGCCGTGATCGGCGCGATCGTGGTTCTGGTCGCCTATCACGCTATAAAGAAAGCCGTCTGAAAGCGGGAAGGCCAGGGATTGGCATTCCACACCGGTTCCCGCCTGCGGTAAATTCTCCTCGACTCTCCGCAACGCGCAGGGTGTGGCCTCGCTCCGCCGCCGTGATCTGCGTTTTTCTCTTCCGTCATCTCTTTTACGTCATCTTTCCGTCATCGGACGCTATGAAATTCCGCCCTCAGGCGACGAAATGAATGGTTTCTTTCATCTAACCAATCAGAGCGGCGAGTTAGCTGCTCTTGCGCTTATGTTCAAAAGAGCGATGACCACCGGACTTGCGTTGTCAACGGTGCTTTTTGCCGCTGCGGCGTTGCTCAGTCAAGCGCCGTCGGCGGCCCCAAGTTTCTCCGCAGATCGTTTTTCCGGCGAAATCGAGTTCCCTGTGAGTATGCGGCAAAATGTGATCGCTGGCGCGACGGCTGTTGGAACCAAGATCGAGGCTAAACTTGCAGTTGCCACGCTGGTCAAGGGCGTGGTAGTGCCGCAGGGTGCCATCCTCTCTGGGGTGGTTACCGAGTCGGTGGCGAAGTCTGCAAGCGGGCCGTCCCGCCTTGCCATTCGCATGGATTTGGCGCAATGGAAAAATGGCGCTATGGCCAAAGTGGTTCAGTTCACGAAGGTTTATCTGACCGCGTGGTATTACCCCTTGGCGTCCTTAACGCCTCGGGATCCCTTCGGCCAAGTATCGGACGACCCAACTGCGGCCCAACATCGAGGTATGGTCCCGCCTTACGCCACCCCGCCCTATCCGGATCCAACCTTAACCGCCTCGCAGCCGTTCCCAGGTAGTGACCTTAACCGAGGCGACGGCGCGTCCTCCGAACCGCCGGGGCTGGCGAGCCGTATTTCGCAACATCGCGTCTTGATAAAAAACGTAGAGTCCACTCGCAAC
>JBAVAA010000055.1:0-3759 GCA_049585515.1 Terriglobales bacterium
TACCTTGGCGGCGGTGCAACCAGCGCGTTGTTGGCGAATGTATAAGTGGTGAAGCACTTGGTGATGACGGTGACCGGTACGTCGGAAAAAGCGCAATTGGTGTCGCCGCCGCCATTGGTCAACAGCGGGCCGTGCGTAGTCAGCATCAGGTTGTTGGTGAAAACCAATCCATACATCGGAGCGTTCTTTGCCAGATTGCCCAGGGTTATCAGGTGGGCGCTAGCATCGGGCAACGCGGTGACGTGATCGATGGTGACGGTGTTGAGCGGGTTATTGGGCCATCCGTTCACGATCTCGAACGGAACGCCGGTGCCCGCGTACTTGGTGCTGATGTCGTCGAGGACCACATCATGAATGCTCCATCGAGTGCCAGCCAGCGCCGGGGCCCCATTTTTGCCGTTACCTGAAAGGCCAGTCGCCATCATGATCCCGCCTCCGACATGCGACAGATGGACGTAACGGACGGTAATGTCAGTTACCTGGCACTGCCCACACACGTTCGACCCGCTCGATGTGTGCTGGTTTTTGGGAGTGAGCAAAATGCCATAGCCGCTTTGGCCGAAACCTCCCCAGGCATTCTCCATCAGACTTGAATCGATCAACACCCGAACCGCGTTCTTGAGTTCAATGTGATTTTTGACCACGAACGGACGACCGTTCTTTCCGCCAACGAAGTTCGCGTTGCCCTTCATCCACTGCCACGGCTTCCAGAAGTGATTGCCGATGATTTCAATGTCGGCTGGCGTCGTAGTCGCCGCTCCGCCGCCGAACATGATCGCCTCGCTCGAAGCTTCCAGGAAGTTGTCCTGAATTTTGTACGGACCATCCTGGGTCTGGCTGGTGCCGCCGATAAGTGCATGAGCGTCGGTACATGCCCCAGTGATTGCGATGCAATGGAAATCGCTGAAATACGAATCGACCACGGCAATGTCGTTCGCCCCATTCAGGTTCACACCCGTGTCGGTTTCATCCTGCAGCGATCCATGCAACCATGAACGATCGATTACCACGTGATCGAAAGTGCCCAGACCCGAAATTAGTCCTCCAGCCCCTGGGGTTCCGGCAGCACGAGTCAGTTCTAAGCCGATGAGGCGGTAAAAGTTTGCGCCGGCTGCGAATTGGAACGGACCGTTGCCGATGATTGGATTCTGTACTTTTGCCATCACATTAATTGGACTGGAGCAGGCATATTGCGGACGCCCTGCCAGAGAGGCGACGCCGGCATAACACGGGGTGGCGCGCTGCCCTTCGGGGGGCAGAGCGCTATCGGGCGAACTGGTCCGGATGACGATCCAGTGATTGATGTCGCAGTTATGGGCCGGCAGAATGAACTTGCCGGAAAAAGTTGCACCCGCTTGCAGTTGGACGGTTTGGCCGCACTGAGCATTGTCCAAGGCACCCTGCAGATCGCCGCCCGCATTCACGTTGACGACGGATCCGGGCGCGGGAGTATCGGACATCGCGCTGGGAACCGTTTGTCTGGGTAATTCCGCTGGACCATCGAAATTGCCGGGCGGAGTCACGGTCACGCTGGAATTGCCGGTCGCGGTGTGGTTCGCGGCATCCGTTACCGTTACGGTGAAGCCGAAGTTACCCGTTGCAGCAGGCGTGCCTCCAAAATCACCGTTCACACTCATCGAAGTTCCAGGAGGAGTCGTGCCGGCGGAAATAGTCCAACTGTAAGGCGTGGTTCCGCCGCTAGCGGCGAAGGCTACGCTATAAGGGCTCCCCTGCGCGCCTTGGGGAAGACTTCCCGTTGTGATCTGGAGGGCCTGGTTATTCGCAGGATTAACCGTGAGAGACGCGCTGGCTGATTTCGTTGAGTCCGCCTGGCTAGTGGCGGTAATGGACACGTTTGTTTGCGAGTTTACGTTAGGCGCGGTGTAAAGACCGTTGGCATCGACCGAGCCTGCGGTCGCCGACCACGAGACGGCGGTATTGGAGGTTCCGCCAATCGTGGCAGTGAACTGCTGTTTCGATTTCGCGGATACGGTCGCGCTTGTCGGCGTCACGCTGATATGGACAGGGTTACTGATGTTGGTTTCACCGTTGACGCCCACCCCGAAGGTCTGTTTTCCCTGATTGACTCCCGTAGAGTCGCTTACGGCTACCTCGAACGTGAAAACGCCCGGCTTCAGCGGCTTCCCTGAGATCGTCCCCGTAGATGGGTTCAAGCTGACGCCTGGCGGAAGAGCGCCGCCTTTCACCGAAAAATTATAGGGGGCGGTTCCGCCAGTGACTGCCACTGCCGCGTTGTAAGTCCGGTTGACCGTTCCCAAAGGGAGCCTTCCGTACACGTAGAGGCCGTTCGGATTTCTTTGGGCATGTGCCGGCGTTTCGCAGAAGGTGGCGATCAGAGCGACCACCACCAGGACCATCATCGCGGCGTAAAGGCGCCGTCCCACCGTAAAGCAGAATTTGTAAGAGCTATTTATGTCACGACTCTCTAGAAGAGCGTTCCCTGCTTCAAACATTGCGAGCCCTCGACCCTGATAAATTTGGGGGACCAGTCGAATGTCCTCATGCTGAATCTAGCGGGACGGTGTAGATGTTCCCAGATACCAGAGGTTCATGAAAGACGCGTTAGTACATGCGCACGCGGCATGTCCGGATTCGTGCCGGGCATTGTACGCCGGTTACAGGCGTGACACAGTGGAAAACTGGCGCGGGGCAGGCGGTCTGGGCGAAAACAGCGATGGGACTGTGAACTTGAAGCCTGTGGATATCAGGGACTGAAAATTAAAAGCGAAGATAACTAGCGGAAGGTTACTCGACGGGTTCTCGAAGCAAGACTGCGCGCAACCGATCGTAGGCAAGGTTCCCAAGTGCGCACTGCGCGCTGCGGCGGGCCTGTTGTTGAAGCCGCTTTTTCCACAATCCGCGGCCGTGGCAAAGGTCACGAAACTGCTCGATCGTGAGGTCACGCAAAATGGCAACGCGGCCTAGTTCGTAGCGGCTAGTGCCGGGCGAGTTCGCATAAAATCGGCTGTTGGCAACGGTGACGAATCCGGCCTTGCGCGCCATCTCGAGCGTGCGCCGGTCGTATCGTCCCCCGGGACAGGAGAAGTGTTCGATTGGATGACCTACGATAGCTTCAATCTGGAGTTTCGCATCCACGACTTCGCGCTTCAGTTCCGGCTCCGGGAGATCGGAAAGATAAGGGTGCGTCATTGAATGGCAGCCGATCTGGAAGCCTTGCGTGTCGAGCTCGCGCACCAGATCCGCATTGAGATAGCCGGGTGTGCCCAGGAATCCAGCGGTAAGGTAAAAGGTGGCGTTGAAACCAAGCTCGCGGAGCACGGGCGCGGCGGCGATCAGGTCCGTCTCGCAACCATCGTCAAAGGTAATGCAGACGCCCGATTCTGCTGGATAGCGAAGAGCTTCGCCGACGTTCAGACCCCGCCAGCCAGATTCTTTGATCCATGCCATCTGGCGGCGGAAGGTCTCGAGCGGCAGAATGTAACGCACGTAGCCGGGCTCGGACTGGCATAGCGGGCGTTCTGGCAGCTCGATCTCGTGATACATGAGAAAAACACAGCTCTTTCCCGCCATCAAAAGATCCTTCGCAGCTGGGCTTTCACCGATTCCGGGACACGGATTCCAGCGCGGTCGAGCATTTGCTTCCCCTGTTTCATCATTTGCCGGATGCGGTGGGAAGTGGCGTGCGCTTTTGCGAACTGCGCGAGCAACTGCTGGTCCAAAATGCCGGAAGAAGGCAGCTTCAGTTCTCCTTTTAGTCCGATGTACGCACCGTTAGTC
>JBAVAA010000056.1:0-2931 GCA_049585515.1 Terriglobales bacterium
GGAACTCGCGCTCTGCTATGCCCACGGCATCGGCTCGACGCGCGCCGGGGTGCTGAAAACAACCTTTAGAGAAGAAACCGAAAGCGACCTGTTCGGCGAACAGTCCGTGCTCTGCGGCGGTTTAACTTCGCTGATGCAGAAAGGTTTCGAGACGCTGGTCGCTGCCGGTTACTCTCCCGAGATCGCGTACTTCGAGTGCGTCCACGAGGTGAAGTTGATCGTCGACCTTATCTATGAAGGTGGATTGAGCCGCATGCGCTATTCCATCTCAAACACGGCGGAATACGGCGACCTGACCCGAGGCGAAATGGTTGTAGGAGACGAAACGCGCAAGGCAATGAAGAAGGTGCTGAAGCAGATCCAGAGCGGCAAGTTTGCCAAGGAATGGATCGAAGAAAACAAAAAAGGCGGCAAGAAGTTTGCCAAATTGCGCGAGGCGGCAAAGCAGCATCCGATTGAAAAAGTAGGCGAGCAGTTGAGAACGATGATGTCGTGGCTCCCCGCGGAGAAGAAAAAAGTGCCCGAAGGAAAGCCAGCGGCACCGAAAGCAGTAAATGCGTAGAAGAAAGTTCTCAGTTCCCAGTTCTCAGTTCTCAGTAAAATCGGCCGGTTTGTTTTCTGAGAACTGAGAACTGGGAACCGAGAACTTGCCGCCATTCAGCTAGACTGTCTGCACCACTCATGGACCTCAAGCATCATAGCCGCAGCATCACGGACGGGCGCGACCAGGCTCCGGCTCGCGCCATGTACAAAGCCATCGGATTCACCGATGACGACCTCGCGAAGCCTCTGATCGCCGTTGCCAATACCTGGATCGAGACCATGCCCTGCAACTTTCATCTGCGCCGATTGTCGGCCAAAGTGAAAGAAGGCATTCGGGCGGCGGGTGGCACTCCTATGGAGTTCAACACCATCGCCATCTCCGACGGCGAGACCATGGGCACCGAAGGCATGAAGGCATCGCTCGTCAGCCGTGAGGTGATTGCCGATTCCATTGAACTGGTCTGCCGCGGACAGCTGTTTGACGCGGCGGTCTGCATAGTCGGGTGCGACAAAACAATCCCAGCAGCAGCCATGGCGCTGGCGCGCATGAACCTTCCCGGCCTGGTGCTTTACGGAGGAACCATTGCCCCTGGCAAATACAAGGGCAAAGACGTAACCATTCAGGATGTGTTCGAGGCCGTCGGCGCGAATGCGGCGGGCAAGATGAGCGACGCCGATCTGCTGGCGCTCGAAAACGTAGCGTGTCCCGGAGCGGGCGCATGCGGCGGCCAATACACAGCAAATACGATGTCCACAGTGATGGAGCTGATCGGGCTTTCACCGATGGGCTTCAACGGCATTCCGGCGATGGATCCGCGCAAAGATGAAGTCTCGTTCCGCTGCGGCGAAGTGGTGATGAATCTTCTGAAGCAGGGGATTCGTCCCAGCGATATTTTGACCCACGCGGCATTCGAGAACGCGATCGCGGGCGTCGCGACGACGGGAGGTTCCACCAATGCCGTGCTTCATCTGTTGGCGATTTCGCGCGAAATGGGATTGCCGCTCGATATCGACGATTTTCAGCGAGTCAGTGAACGCACGCCTCTGCTCGCCGATCTGAAGCCTGCCGGAAAATATGTGGCGGCCGACGTAGACGCGGCTGGCGGCATTCCGGTGATCGCCAAAAGGCTGCTCGAAGGCAAGTACGCGAATGGCTCAACGATGACCGTGACCGGAAAAACATTTGCCGAAGAGGCGAACGCAGCGCAGGAGACGCCGGGCCAAACCGTAATCGCTCCCTTGAGCAAGCCGCTGAAGACGACGGGCGGACTGGTGATCTTGAAGGGCAACTTAGCTCCGGGGGGTGGCGTAGTAAAGATGAGTGGCCACGAACGGCAATCGCAAACCGGCCCGGCGCGCGTCTTCGATTCCGAAGAGGCGGCGATGCAGGCGGTGACCAGCAAGCAGATCAAAGCCGGAGACGTGGTGGTGATCCGCTATGAAGGCCCCAAAGGCGGTCCGGGCATGCGCGAAATGCTGAGCGTGACTGCGGCGATTGTAGGCGAAGGCCTGGGCGAAAGCGTGGCGCTGATCACCGACGGACGCTTCAGCGGCGCAACCCGCGGCCTGATGGTCGGACACGTCGCGCCGGAAGCGGCGCTGGGCGGGCCCATCGCCGCGATCCGCGAAGGCGACCGCATCACCATCGACACCAAGATAAGAAGGCTGGAGCTGGAAATTTCCGACGCCGAGATTGCGCGGCGCATGGCGGAATGGAAGGCTCCGGCGTCGAAGTATAAAACCGGAGTCTTCGCGAAGTACGTGGCGCTGGTCAGGTCAGCGGCCGAGGGCGCAATCACCACACCCGCGCAGGTGAGCCACTCCAAACCCTAGGCTTTGCCTCGAAGGGCCTGCTCCAATCCGCGCCATAAGAGCCCCAATCTCTCGCTCAATGAGCGGTATTGGATTTTGCGCCAATTGACTGTTCATATTCGATGCAACCTCGTTGTCCTTCGTTGACTTGCCCGTCCGCCCCACGTAAGATTTCGAGCGCGTGATCAACCAAACTATTTCGCACTATCGCATCGTCGAGAAACTCGGCGGAGGCGGGATGGGTGTGGTTTACAAGGCCGAGGACCTAAAACTCCATCGCTTTGTGGCCCTGAAGTTTTTACCGGATGAAGTAGCAAAAGACCCTCAAGCTTTGGCGCGCTTTCAACGCGAGGCGCAAGCCGCGTCCGCTCTGAATCACCCGAACATCTGCACCATTCACGAAATTGACGAGGAGCAAGGGCAGGCGTTCATCGCCATGGAGTACCTGGACGGTGTGACGCTGAAACACCGGATCGCCGGCCGGGCGATGGCAACCGACGAGATTCTATCGTTAGCCACCGAAATTGCGGATGCCCTCGATGCAGCCCACGCCGGAGGCATTGTGCATCGCGATAT
>JBAVAA010000057.1:0-1628 GCA_049585515.1 Terriglobales bacterium
CCGTTGGGCCGTGTCAAACGCGGGCCTGGTTTTCCAGGTAGCAGACCCCCAGGCTGCGCATACTTTTGATGACGAGATAATTAAATTCGTTAGTGTCGGTACAACCGCCGGTAAAGGCCATGCCTTCGCAGCGGTTGACAGTTTTCCCATTAGCGTCGGTGGTCACAAACGTGTCGTCGCGCGTCTTCTTGACCTTCTGCGCGATCTCGGTATAAGCCTGTTCCCATGAAATGTCTTCCCAGTCGGTGGCGCCGGGTCGCCGCACTTGGGGTTTCAGGATGCGACGGTCGTTGAGAATGTCCTGCTCGAGCGACGATCCCTTGGGGCAAAGCGTGCCGCGGTTGATGGGGTGATCGGGATCGCCCTCAACGTGGACCACCTGCGGGATGGCGTTCTTGGCCTTATCGCCCAGGGTGTAGATGATCACGCCACAGCTCACCGCACAATAAGGGCAGGTGCTGCGGGTTTCGCTGGCGCGGGAAATTTTGAGGGACTGGGTCTGGGCGTACACCGGTGTGAGATCAAATCCGAGGGAGGGAAAAGCGGTTCCGCCAAGGACGGTGCCTTTGAGAAAAGTCCTGCGAGAGAACTCCATTTTTTGTTGCCCCCGGCACTGCGCATTCGAAGTTACGGAGGTGAACGTCGCGGGCGCCCGCGAGAGCGTCCAGTTCGCGCTAACGCGGAAAACTATAACCCCGATGTGGCGCGGACGTCAATCGGGGAATTGCAGTAAGTGCCTCGGAAGCTAAAACCTCTCGGGCGGCGACTACTTGCCGTGTGTCTAATCCGTTTCCCATAACGATCCGGGCATTGCGCGGCGGGCGGGCCGGGACCGATAATCGGGCGATGGCACTGAACGAATGGCAGCGGAGGATCGCGCGGGCGGACGAACTTCGCTCGCAGTACGAATTTGCGGTGGAGATATTGCGCTTCTATGCGGCGATCGCGCGCTTTCAGGAGAAACTCTCTGGAGAGCTTGGACGATCCGGCACAGGGAATGGCGGGATCGCGTCCGATTCGAAACCCTTCGCGCGGCCACTGCCACCAGAATTGGCCGGGCGATTCCAAGCGTTTCTGTCCGTGGTCGAAGAGAATGGTCCGGAGCCGCTTCGCGAGGCTGCGCGCGAGTTGCGAAGCGGCGGCGACAATTCGCAATTTCAATTATTGACGGTTTTCTGGGAAGGGAATGAGGCTGGCGCGCTGCAGCAGGGGCCCAGCGATTTTTTCGGGCGCGCTTTTCTTCAGCCTTACGCGGTGAGTGTTCGCTCGCGATCCAATTTGCGGTGGAACGGACCGGCGCCGTTTCTGTGTCCGTTTTGCGAACGGAAGCCGGGGCTAGGAGTTCTGCGGCCGCTGGGCGAAGGCGGCCAGCGTTCCCTGGTGTGCTCTTTTTGTCTGGCGGAGTGGGAGTTCCGGCGCATCGTTTGTCCGGGATGCGGTGAAGAGAATCCGGCAAAGCTTCCGGTATACACGGCTGAGGAATTGAAACACGTTCGAGTGGAGAGCTGCGACACTTGCCGGACCTACATCAAGTCGGTGGATCTGACCAAGAGCGGCCTGGGCGACCCGATTGTGGATGAGCTGGCGGCGATTCCGCTCGACCTGTGGGCGCAGAAACAGGGCTACAC
>JBAVAA010000058.1:0-11081 GCA_049585515.1 Terriglobales bacterium
GCTTCAAACGCGTAATGTAGTCTTCATAGTCCTTTACGGTTTCGAAGGAAAGAATACTGACCAGTTGCGGCGCGTCAATGTGAATACCATTCTGCTGGCTCACCGGCATCTCCCAGGGCTTGAAGCGCGCGCCTTCCAAAGTCATTTTCAGATCTCGAACCATGAGCTGCTTGTTCAGTGCTTCCTGCTCGGGAAAGCCGGTTGTGTCAATCGCTTCGAAGCGAACGAGGAAGCGGCGGCTCTGTTCCAGATCGGCGTCGATTGCCGCCTGGGAAAAGTCATCGATTTTATCGTTGTAACGCTTGTCGCCCAAAATCGAAGCGTAAATCGGGCTAGTGCGCATGGTGTATTCCCACTGCTCGTGCAGCAGGTCGGTCAGGGCTTTACGCCGCGCGTCAAGATCGGCAGCGGGATTGTCGACGGCGGGTGAGGCCACAGCGGCAGGAATCAATAACGCAACAGCTAACAGGCAGGCTAGGAATCGCATGGGAGCTCCAAAAGAGAATGTTTTCGACATTTTGTTGAGATGGAAGACAACTACCCCACAAAGCAGGATGTTCTGTTAGACGAATACGGAAGCGAATGGTAATCGGTTCCCTCAAAATCATTATTCATTGAGCCGCATTCATCCGCGCGCGGCGCATTCCAGCTATTACCCCTTGCCGCACTACGTGCCGGTACCCGGCGGCATCCATTTTCATCGCGGTCGCCGCCGCAATGCCGCCCGGTGTGGCCGCCTCTTCCAGTAGCGATTCTAACGAATGTTTTCCGTTGCGCCAGGCAATGATGCCATCGGCCAACGCGTGTGCGCTGGCCAGCAGCGCGGTTTTTCGATCAAGACCCGCCGATTGCGCAGCCGCCGCAAGAGCCGCCAGTGCATGATAACCGTGGCTGCACGAGAAAGTCACGGTGAAGGCGTCGAATTTGCTTTCCGGAATTTCGACAACCTGACCGAAGCCGGCGAAGAAATCTGTTACCCATTTGCGATCGGGGCGCGGCAAATTTCGGGGAAACGTGACCGCGGTCAGGCCGCGGCCGCTGCGGCACGCCGGACTCGGCATCGCACGGGCCCATTTCACGGGAGGGCCGGCCAACTTGGTCAGTGCGTGCAAGGGAACCCCCGCAACCAGACTGATGGCCAGACGTGCGTGCTTCGTTGTTGTTGTTCTAATCGACTTCCCGATAGAAGTCCCGAGCGGGGGAAGAAGCTCGCGAACCGAACCGGGGCGAACGGCTACGATCAGCACCTCGGCCAGCAAAACAGCCTCATTCAGATCGGGCTCGACGGTAACTGCATATCGCTTTTTCAACTCGCGCAGCTTGCCTGGGTTGCGATCATGGACAACCAAGCGGTGCTTCGTCTTCCCGAGGCGAAGACCAGCCAGCATCGCGGACGTGATGCGCCCTCCGCCTAGGAAGACGACCGTGCTCATGGCATCTCCGCGCAGACTTCGTCAACCGCTGCCAGCAGCGTCTCCACGTCCTGCATGGTATGAGCCGTTGAGATAATCCAGTGCAATCCGTTCGAAGGCGTCATGTAAATGCCGCGGTCGAGCAGTCGTTGGACGAATCGCGAGTACTTTGCCGTATCGACGTATTGGCAGTAGTCGCGATAATCATTGATCCCGTCTGCGATCCCGTCTAGGACGATCGCGTCGCGGCCGGTGAAGTAAATCTGAAACATGGGGCCGAACCCTTGCACAATCGCGGCAATCTTTCTTCGGCGAAAAATGTCACGCAGGCCGGCGATGGCGGCATCGCCGACTTCGTAGATCCGCTTGTAAACCGCGCCCTCGTTGGCCGCGAGCAGATCGAGATTTGCGGCGATCACACGCATGGTGAGGCGGTGGCCGTTGAAGGTTCCGTAATGCAGCACCATGTTTGCGCCCCAGCGCATGCGGTCGAGGATCGCGCGCGGCCCGGCCACGGCGCCCACCGGGAACCCGGCACCCATGGCCTTGCCGAACGTACTCAGGTCTGGGTTCAGGCGGTAAAGCTGCTGACATCCACCGGGCGCGTAGCGGAATCCGGTCACGACCTCATCCAAAATAAAAAGCGCGCCGTACTGGTGCGCCAGATCGCAGATCTTCTGCAAGTATCCATCGCGCGGCAGGATGCAACCCATATTCGCCATAATCGGTTCGGTGATGACGGCGGCCAGTTCTCGCCCATGGCGGCGCAGAATGCCCTCGAGCGTTTTGAGATCGTTCCACGGCGCCAGCACCAGATCGTCGAATACCGAGGCGGGAATGCCCTCCGAGTCTGGAAGTCGAGTGGGATTTTCTCGCGGCCCCAGTCGCTCTGCCGGATGGCTGCGCCCGTTCAAGCAGTAAGCGTCATACCATCCGTGATAGTGGCCTTCGAATTTGAGAAATTTTGTTCGCCCCGTGTGCGCGCGCGCCAGACGCAATGCCAGCATCGTGGCCTCGGTTCCGCTGTTGGTGTAGCGAACCGCCTCCGCGGTTGGCACCATGCGCAGGAAACGCTCGGCGGCTTCCGCCTCCGCCGGAGTGGCTGCGGCGAAATGCGAACCGCCGGCCATCGTCTGCGAAACGACCTCTACAAGTGTCGGATGCGCGTGCCCCTGAATCAGCGCGCCGAACGACATCATGAAATCGATGTACTCGTTTCCATCGATATCCCAAACGCGGGATCCCCGGCCGCGCTCCAGCACCACCGGCCCCGGCGAGTACACGGCCGCGCCGCGCGATGGCGAGTTCACGCCTTCGATCAGCGACTGCTGTGCGCGTTCATACCACTCGCGTGAATTCTCGCGGTGAGCCGTCTTCGTGATTTTCGCGGTCATAGAGTTTGAAGAAGAATTTGAAGATGGTGAAATCAGACCAAGCCCGCCAGGCCTCCGCCATCGACAACCAGCGCCGTGCCCGTGACAAAGGAAGACGCATCGCTTGCCAGATACAGCGCGGCCTGCGCGATTTCCTCCGGCGTCCCAACCCGGCCCAGCGGACGGTTCGCCGCTTCGGCAAGAAAGTGGCTGTTTTCTTCTCCAAGTTGCCGCGCTTCTTCGCGCAGCATGTTGGTATCGGTGTCGCCCGGACAGATGCAATTCACGCGAATTTTGTGAGGTCCGTGGTCGATGGCCATCGCCTTCGTCAGCAGGACGGCAGCGCCCTTCGAAGCACAGTAAACCGCAGCCCTTGCGCCACCGGCCAATCCCCATCCGGAAGCTGTGTTGATGATCGTTCCGCCGCCAGCTTTTTGCATATGCGGAATTACCTCGCGCGAAAGCAGAAAGATCGACTTGACGTTCACCGCCATGACGCGGTCCCAGTCTTCTTCGCTGAGATCAAGCACCGTCGCCCGCCGGATGATGCCGGCGTTGTTGAAGAGAATGTCGATGCGTCCGAACTCACGGATGGCACGCTCGACCAGTCGGCGGCAATCTGCAGCCCGTGTCGCATCCACGGACTCAAAGAATCCACGCCCGCCAGATTGGACGACCTCGTCGGCGATCTGGCGGCCGGCTTCCGGGTTCACATCGGCGAGCGCAATCGCAGCGCCTTCGCGCGCGAAGAGCAAGGCGGTGGCGCGCCCTATGCCCGATGCCCCGCCGGTGATCAGCGCGACTTTACCCGCAACTTGCCCAGAAAGCTGCATTCCTTACCGGCTTGCCAACCCTCCCGCAGTCTCCCCGCCATCAATCGTAAACACCTGACCGGTGATGAACCGGGCATCGTCGGAGGCGAGAAATGCGAACAGCGCCGCGATCTCTTCCGGCTGGGCATGACGCCGCAAGGGAATCTTGCGGTTCACTTCTTCAAGCATTTCGTCGGTGTACTCGGCGCGCTGCATCGGCGTCAGCACGTATCCCGGAGCGACGGCGCACACCCGCACTTTCGGCGCAAGTTCCAGCGCCATCGACTTCGTCAACTCGATCACACCAGCCTTGGTGGCGTTGTAGTCCGCGTAAAACGGATATCCCATGATGCCATTGGTCGACGCCGTTTGCAGGATCACGCCGCCGCCCCGCTCCATCATGTGCCGCGCCGCTGTCTGGGCGACGTAGAACACTCCGGTAAGATTCACGGCAATCACTTTGTCCCACTCTTCCGGCGTGATGTCGAAAAAGTTATGCCGGATGCTGACGCCTGCATTATTCACCAGCACATCGACGCCGCCCATCAGGCGAACCGCTTCGGCAAAGGCGGCCTGGACCTGCGTCAGGTTGGAAACATCGGCGCCCAGCGCGGCGGCCAGACCGGGCAGTTCGCACAGAATCTTCCGTCGAGCTTCCGCATCGCGGTCGAGCACGCACACGACGGACTCTTCTTCAAGAAATCGCGCCGCCGTGGCCGCTCCAATGCCACTGGCCCCGCCGGTGATCAGGACTCGTTTCGCCTTTAGCCCGCGCACTCTCAACCGTTTTGCTTCATCTCAAATCCCAAGTACATCATCTGCCCGATGTGATGATGCAGATGCGTCGCGCACGATAGCACGATACCAAGCCGATCCCGGGCATCGGCCCCCGTCGCCGTGTATTCCTTTGACCAGTCGTCCGCCGACTGATTGTTAATTGTGCCCATCACTATCTCAATCGCCTCATCGAACTTTTTTAACACTTCTGCCTTGGACGGGCGGGTCGCATTCGAAAACTCCAGCGGACGGTCCCGCACATAGCCCGTTGCCGCGATCTGCGCTCCGATGTAGTAATTCAGGTTGCCGGTGAGATGGAGCACGAGATGGCCAAAGCTGTTGCCGTAGGCGAAGGGTTTTGCCCAGAACTGCTCATCGCTGAGCGGCGCCGACAAATCATGAACCACACCCGCCAGTTTTTTGTAACGCGCTGCCAGGTCCGATGCAATCGTCGATTTCAAATCTGCCATAAGAAATTCCCAACTTAATTCCTGTGCGCTACCTGTCGATTGGCAGCAGTTCAAGGCTGCACCCCGAACCGCCGCAACTAACGACCCCCCGCCGTACGATCTTTACCGACGATACGTCCGGAAATCTCACGGGGAAGTCTTTTTGCCGCAGTTGTTCGGCAGCGGAGCGGAGGCTTTCGTCGCCGTCAACGAACTCGGCCCGCTCCGGCCGCGGCGAATCGTCGAATATGAGGCTGAAGCGCGCGGAGACTGACTTCGTCGTGATCGGCCCGAGCTTCAGCGTGCGCGTCTCCACTAGCTCGGTCTTCGCCTGGGCGGCATCTTTCTCCGCCTCAGCGGGATTGCCAGCCAGCTTCGCCAGACGTGCCCGCGAATCCTGCACTTCATTGGTATTAGTATTAGCGTTTCCGCCTGCCGCCACAGCTAGCGCATACATGTGACGCGCCTTCTCCAACTGCCCTTGCTTTTCGAATACCTGACCCAAACGATTCGCAACTACCCCCGATTGGCTCAACATCCATGCCGACGTTAGAAACTGCATCGCCGTCAGGTTTTCGCCGGTTTTAAATTTCGCCCATCCTATCCGCGCCCAGGCCAACGCCACCAGCGGCATGGACGAAAATGCCGATGGTCCCATCCGGTCCAGTTCTCCCGAGTCGAACTGTCCTCCAATGTCGTAGAGGACCTGTTGCGCATCGGTTTCGGTCTGCGCCGGATCAATCTCGTTCTTCAGCGCGGCCGCAAAAATATCCTGACCCAAATCTCCACCGGCGCTGCCCGTCAATCCCTTCATCAACTCTTGCGCTTGCGTTTTCTCTCCCAAACGTCCGTAAACTTGCGCCAGCGCCAGCTTCGTTTCAGGATCGTCCGGAGGTAGCGCCGCCGCCGCTTCCAGTTCCTTGCGCGCATCGGCGTCGCGTCCTAACTGCGCCAGCAACAAGCCGAGATTCTTCAGCGTATCCTTTTCGTACGGAGTCATCTCCAGTTGCTTGCGATAGGCTGCAATTGCATCGTCCATCTTTCCGGTCTGCTGCAATTCCATCGCGAGTTCGCCGTTGACGCTTTTGTGAGTCGGATCGAGCCGGATCTGCGACTGGAACGCGCCGATCGCTGCCTTGTGATCGTTGGCTCCGGCATAGGCCAATCCCAAGTCATACCAGCCGTCTTGCAGGCTCGGATGCGGGCCTGGATCCGCATCCACCGCGCGCTTCAGCAGGTCGATTGCCGTGCGATAGTCTTTGCTCTGCAGCGCTTTCACTCCGGCTTTGTGCAGCTCCGCAGGCGTTCCCTCCATCTTCAGAGCTGTCTGCGGATTTTGCCCCTTTGGCGTGAGAATGGTGCACGACAATAGCTGGTCTTGATCACTTTGCGTTGCATTGCGAAACGATTCGTAATCCGCCCGCCGCGCCGCTGCCAGTTCGTTGACTTTTACGACCAGTTTGCGCTCGCCTTCCAGAATTGTCGCTTTTCCGGAAGCGCTCAGCGAGTACGTTGATGAATAGTCGCCATAGTCTCGCGACATTTTCACCGCAATCGGCGTGCGGACGCTGTAGTTGGACGGGAACTGCAGGCGGACGCGGTAGTCCATTTCACCCGCGGGACCAATATCCATCGGTTCCGTGCTTTTTTCCGAGATTCGAACCGCCGGTACTCCCAGCGGCGGGATCGGACGAAAATTCACGCTCGTCGAGGGTACGACGAAATACTGGTCCTGATGCAGGCGATACTTCAGATGAAAAGGCTTGCTCGTATCTTCAATGGGATCAAGTTGAACGTCATTGACGTCGCCGGGCAAGCCCCAATTCGCGGAGAGCGCTTTCACAAAGTCTTGCCATTGCACTTGCGAAAACCGCCGAAAGCTGGCGCGCATTGGCCAATCGCGGTCTCCCTGTGCGGTGACTTCAAGCGTGGCATCGAGCGCCCCGAACTCGGTGAACTTGCCGTCGAGGGTGAAGCGCATGAAAGTCTTCACCGGCGAATCCGCGGGCGTCCGCTGCAAGCCTCCCTCCGCACCGTCCGACGCGACGACTGCTTGTTTGTTTCGCAACTGATAGAGAATCAGCCCAAACGGAGTCACCTCAGGAGTTGTATCCAGCCAGGTCAGCTTCGCATCCGGGCCCAGTCGCGCGGCCGTGATCACGTGATCGAACTGGGCCGGCGAGGGAACGTCCGCATCCAGTTTGCGCGAGCTATCGATCAGAACGGGATAGCTCTGTATCCCCTCCGCCCTCAGCATCGCGGCAAACAGCGTGTGCTTGTCCTTGCAATCGCCGTAACCATTCTGCAGAACGTCGGAAGCCGAATGCGGCTGATAGCGTCCGACGCCAAGCGAGATGCTTACGTAACGCACATTGCGGGCGACGAAATCATATAGACGCTGCGCCTTCTCGGTGGGCGTGCCGGCTCCTTTGGTGAGTTCGTCGGCTTTCTTTCGTACGTTGTCGTCCGCCGTCATGCGCTCGCCCTGCAACTTTGCGTACCATTGCGCTACCTGCTTCCAATCGGTGAAAGTGGTCAGCTGCACATCCGGACCGGTTTCCTCGTTCTCATCTTTATCTGTATCCCTGTCTTTATCGCGGTCCGGTTGGATGTCTTTCACCACCCAGGTGTAGATGCGCCGGTCGCCGGCCTCCTGAATCTCCGGTTGGCGCGTAGGCGTCTTGAGCTTCACCTCGCGCGCCTTCGGAATGTTGAGTTCCAGCCTATCCTCGTTTACCACTACGCCCTTGGGAAATGTGTATTCGTACCAGAAATTTCCCGCGGCGAGCGGCGTGACCACCCGCGTCACGGTGCGGTATTCCAGCGTGTCCCCGGGTTGCAGCGCGGCCACGGAAATGTGCCGCTGCCGGTAGTCGCTGTACATCGGAGCTTCCTTCAGCACATCGGGAGCGAAATCCTGAGCCGTTGATTCCGGCGTTACCACTACCTGGCCGTCGGGCTTGCGCACACGAACGTACTCGACCTCCAATTTCTCGGTTGCCGACGAGTATCCGAAGACCAGCTGCCCGAATTCCTCTACGCCCGCCTGGCTCTGTATACGGACCACGGCCTCGGTCTCGCTGACTTCAGTCCCGTCATTTTCAAAGCGGACGCGATTGAAGATTCGATCAAAGACAGCGGCTTCCTCGGCGTGGTTGGTTTTTTGTGCGGAGGAAGGTGAAGCTGGCGCCTGCGCCCGGGCCTCTGGGGTCATCCAACAAACGAGCGAGCAGACGAGCAAGGCTGGCAAGAGGTCAAAAAGAACGTGTAACTTCCGAAAGGACATATTGCAGTTCTTTTACGCCGTGCTCAGCGTAAAATCAAACGAGGCGAAATGAATTTCACTCAAATCGTTAGACAACTTGCGTTCCTGATTTGTTTCTCCGCGCTGCTCGCCGCGCAGGCGCCGCCCCTCACGGTGGCGGACGAGCCTCTGCCCACAGTCGAAGTGGGAGTCGAATTCCATCACTTTCTTCATGCCAGCGGCGGTGTTCCGCCCTATGTCTGGAGCGTAGCCAGCGGCGATCTTCCCGACGGAATCTCGCTTAGCCCCGAAGGCCTTCTGAGCGGACGCCCCACCCAGCCGGGAGCTTTCAACGTGATGTTGGAAGTCGAAGACTCCGGCCATCCCGCCCACACCCTCAACAAACCGTTGCATGCGGTGGTCACCGCGTCCCTGTTGCTTGAATGGCTTCACTACCCTAAGGTTCAGGACAACCGGATTGACGGCTCCGTCATCGTGTCCAATAGCACTTCCGACACCTTCGATCTGACCGTAATCGTCGTTGCCGTCGCCGATAACGGACGAGCCACCGCCATCGGCTATGAGCATTTCCCGCTCAAAGGCGGGACGACCAATTTTGAAATTCCCTTCGGCAATACCTTGCCCCGCGGCCCCTACGTGATCCACGCCGATGCCATCGCGGAAATCCCCAAGCGCAGAGCCATCTTTCGCCAGCGGCTTCAAACCCCTCAGGCGCTGCAGGTCATGGTGGGGCCGTAGAGAAGTCGGTCGTCCCTCCGGGACTTAGATCACCTGTCCCACTTTTCCCAGCGGTGAAGAGTGTGCGTGAGAACTCGGCCGTCCCTCCGGGACTTGAATCATTCTTCCCACTTTTCCCAGCGCCGAGGCGCTGGGCTATTATATTTCGCCCCTCCGGGGCTGGATTCTGAAGACCTTGATTAGGGGGCAGTGATAGGGCCATTTCTTGCTTTTTGCGAGCGCATCCGCTAGATTTCAATTTTCCCCGATTTAACGAGCGGAAGAGGCGGGAAATTGCCTCCAGGAGTGGTCAGGATGAAGCGGAGTTTTATTGGGCTCGCCTTGGGCGCGCTGGTGGCGGTGGGAGCAACACTGGGCCTTCCAAGTTGCGGGCACGACCAGAAGTTGGTCAGCCTTACGATCACGCCCACAACAGCTACTTTTCCGGAGCCGGGTTTCACTCCACCCCCTCCCAACCCCACGCAACAGTACACTGCGATTGCCACTTACATCCATCCTCCCGCCACTAAGGATGTCACTGGTCAGGCGACCTGGAAGATTGATAACGGTGTGGCCACCATGTCGTCTCCCGGCGTGTTCACAGCCACGCCTCCGTCTGCGAACTCCCCGCCGGGCACGCCGGGGCCTTGCGGTGTCGCGGATATCTCCGCGAGCGTTCCTGAGGGTACGGGCGGTTCCGGCAATGTCGTGATCGCGCTTGCGACCGTCACGGTAAACGATCCAAGCAACAGCCTTTGTCCGGGTGGCGGCACGCTTGCAACATTAGCCGTCGGGGTCGTCGGGTCCGGAACAGTAACGAGTCTCCCAGCCGCGATCAATTGTTCGGCAACCGGAGGGACGTGCATTGCGACCTACAGCGTCGGTGCGTCCGTCTTGCTTACGGCGAGCACGATCCCTGTGACCTGGGGAAATTGCCCGGGTGCGACTGGCGACACCTGCGTGGTTATGATACCCACTGGCGGTACTGCCGTCAGTGCAACTTTTTAATAAGAACCCTCGCAACTCTGCCGGCTAATCATCCGCCAGCAATTTGCCGAGCGTGGGTTTGTGCCGCTCCGGCTTAGTCTTCTTCGCCGGGACCAGGCGCGAGGGTCTGGGACTGCCGACGCGTTCGCGAGCCATTTCGCGGACGACCTTGGCGGCGGAGAAGACTTTTTTCTTACGCTTGCGCGGCATACGTTGCCGCATCTTCGCACATTCTGTCAGCAAAAGTGCAATAATCTCGAAGTGGCATGGAAGTCCCATTCATTCGCAAAAGACGCGAAAGAGTGGAGCACCCCAGTGGGATTGCCAATACATCTATGGACGAGCGCGAGTTTTTTGACGAAAAGTCGGACAAGAAGCCGGCGAATCTTAGTTGTCCGCATTGCCATCAGTCGGCGGAGTATGAGATCCAGTGGCTGGTGCGCATGAAGAAGAAGAGTCTGCCGCCGCGCGCCGACGATCGCGACCGCGCAAAATTCGCCAAAGCGCAATCCTACATGCTGCGCCGGGACGACATGATGATGTGCAGGAACGTGCGCTGCCGCAAGCGCTTCGAAATTACGGGAGTGCAGAGCGTCGCGTTCCTCCAGTAATCCGGTCTTTCCTGTAGACCAGTTTTTCGTTTCGCCGACTTGCCTGTCACGAGAATGCGATCCCGCAGCATTCTGATCGCGCAGCATTCTAAGGTCAACCCTGTACGACGAATTTTCGCTTCCATGTAGATTTGCATCTCCGACGGCAATGGGGGAATCCCCGATCTATCCTCTCCAAGCCCATGAACCCGCCGGAGATATTCTTCCACGCGCGTTGGCACAGGGGTTGCATGTTTACGTTTGGGCCACACGCTCCCAGGAGGTTTTTATGGATACTGCAATCAAAAGATGCGCAGCCACATTCTCGTCACTGTCGTTGGCTTGTCTATTTGCTTTAGCAATGCTGTTGTGCGGCGGAACCGCGGTAAGTGCGCAGAATAATCCGTCGGTTACGCAGCCTCGGCCGTGGGGCGACGACGATGTCACCCGTCAGGAAATTGCCAGCATGGATCGTTTCCTGGACGCTCACCCGGAAATCGCGGAACAACTCCGAAAAGATCCTTCCCGGATCGACAGTCGTGAGTTCGTCGACAATCATCCGGCGTTGCATGAATATCTGCAACAGCATCCGAACGTGCGCGAGGAGTTTAAAGAACATCCTGACGCTTTCATGAGGCGGGAGGAGCGCTATGACCGGCAAGAAGATCGAGATCGAGATCATGATCGAGACCGTGATCG
>JBAVAA010000059.1:0-7605 GCA_049585515.1 Terriglobales bacterium
CGGTTTGGCTTATCCTGAATAACGAAACGCGAATCAGAGGAAGGCGAGACAGGTCAAACGATTTGAGACTTTCTTCCGCGGCTAGCAATTTCAGTCTGGATTCCGCGGTCGCCGGATCGAGTTCTACGAAATTGATCCGAATCCTGCCTTCGGGCTCTATACATTGCCGAGGCTCGTCGTTTTCCAACGTAAATGTGGTTCTCAGTATCTCGTGCCGTTGAATCACTTCGTTAAAGCTGTCTTCCAGAGCCTGAGGGTTCAAAGAGCCACGAAGACGATACCCCATGGGCAAGTTATAAGCAGGATTGCCCGCCGTCATCCGATCAATCACCCACATTTGGAGCTGAGAGAACGAAAGCGGTGCTAATTTCTGATCTCGCTGTCTGGGTGTGATAAGGCCTTCAGCGCCATTCTTCTTTTCCCTGGCAGCCAGGCGTTTGCTCAGCAAGGATTGCTTCTCAGGAGAAAGGCGCGAAGATACTGGATCGCTTTTGTGTGATGGATTGATGACGTGCTCCGAAGGCGATGTCGCTAATCTGCGTCCGTGCAGCAGGCCTTCATTATCTAATGACGAATGCTTTTCAGAATATGAATGCATCATGCCGGAGAAGTCAATTCTCATCAGGCTACCAGGTCAGTACTGAGGAGTATTTAGGAGTCATGGGAAGATAAGCGCCAGTGTTTGGATAGACAAGTAGGAAGTTACAAATAACTTTGGACCACAAAAGATCTCTGTTGGAGCTCCGTCGTGTCTAATCGTTTGAAATTAGCCAATGCGCCTCCTTATCGGTGAGACTTTCGATTTCCGCGAGGACTCTTGTCTGAATCACTGAGCTCAATTGGACAATGGTGGCATTTTCAAAAAAGTCCCTGAGGGTAAAGCCTATTTGATATAAGGACCGGATTCTAGAGACGATTTGCATGGCGAGAAGAGAATGGCCACCCAAATCGGCGAAGTTGTCGTGAATGCCAATTCCCTCCAAGCCGAGCACGCTGCTCCACATCTCGAGGAGCGTCGCAGCCACGGTCTGCGTTGCGTCGATTCCTCCATCCTGCTGACTTGCAGGCGGCCGAAACACCGACTCTGCGGGGGACGCTTGCGATAGGTACTTTGTCGGATCGAATACCACTTCGGATTCTTCCAGCAGACGCTCCAGTTCCTCCGGGCTGACAATAACTTGAGTAAGGCTTGAATTTAGGGCTCGCCTGAACGCCTCCAACCCGTCTTTTGTCGTGATTGCCTTTTCGAGGGCATCCTGCTTCCAGGTCTCTAACCCGGGCAGAGTCTTCAATTCGGCTAACATACCCACTTCTCTCCAGCCCGGCCAGTTGATGGTGAGAGTATGAAAATTTCCACCAGCGTTGGCGAAACTGGAGTACGCATCGAGAAAGGAATTTGCAGCACTGTAATCGCACAGCGCGTACGGTGTGAGAATAGAGTTGACCGAAGAGAACAAAACCATGAAATCCAGTTTGGTCTGCTTCAACAGGTCAAACAGGATCATCGTCCCGTAAACCTTGGGAGCCAATACTGCAGCCGCGCTCTTCCGTGTTTTGGTTTGAATCATTCCCGCCTGCACGATCCCTGCAGTATGAATGACACCATTGATCGTTCCGTACCTCGCCAATACGCTATCGATTGCCCTCTGCATCTGTTCTCTGTCGGAGACATCCGCAACCATGACTTCGATCTCTGCGCCCGTGCTTTCAATTTCCATTAGGGCCTTGATGGTCTGCAGAATGGGAGTTGGGGTATCCGCCATCGTCAACAGTTCCGTCCATCTAGATTTCTTCGGAAACGGAGACTTCTTGATCAGCACGAGTTTGGGCCGACACGCCTTGGCAAGATACCCGGCGATTGCCAATCCGAGTCCACCAGTTCCTCCAGTGATCAGGTACACTCCGCCGGGCTTTAAGCGCTTGATTACAGGCGTATCGCTCGATGATGCATAGCGGTCAGGGTCGTTAAGTTTGAATTGTTCGAAATGTTGTTCCCATCGATACTTACCGCGATAGGCAACCGCTCGACTGGGATGTTCGTCGGCAAACTCAGAAATGATCCGGTCGAGCCATTCATCGGAGAGGCTCTCAAACGACCGGCTGTCCGGTAAGTCAATATTGAAGCATTTGATGTTCGGATATTCCCTGGGAATGACGCCGCAAGGCCCCAGCACGGTTGCCATTTCTGGAGCGACGTCTTCGTGACCGGTAACCGAATGTAACCGATTGGAAATAATGCCGATCCTGACGAGACTGGAAATCTGGAGTTCGCCAATTGCCTGGGCTATATGGAACAGGCTGTAGAAACCAAAATTCTGGTTTTCAGGAGAAGGCTGAGAGCTCTCGTCATCCTTCGTAGTCAGGCTTCCGAGATGAACGATGTTAATTGGGATGCCCGCTGTTCGCCGTTTCAGTTCCAGAAACAATTCCCGATAGCCCTCAATACCTGCCGGGTTCAGCTCAAATGAGCCATCAGCGTGACGGACAAATTTTTCGCCAAATCGTACGAAAGCGGCCGAGGTTCCCAGGGCGTGAAGTCTGGACTTCATCACGCCGCCACCGTCGTGTCGATCCGCGACAATCAGCCAGAAGGCGGCCTGAGGATCGACGGCGGCATCATTAATAATAATGTCAGTCGGGAAGGGTGTCCGTTTCCAACTCGGAACGTAGAACCAATTGTCTATGCCAGGTATTGGAGATCCCAACTCCTGCTTTTGTGCTGTGTTTGAACTAGCTGGCGTATCCTCTAACCAATAGTTAAGCCTCTCAAAAGGATAAATTGGCAATGACATTCTGCGCGCTTGTTCCGCGCCATACATGTTCTCCCATCGAATCTGAACCCCGGAGAGCCAGAGCCTGCCAATGCTTTGAAGCAAAAATTCAACATCGGATTGGTTTTCATAATGGTGGCGAATCGAGGAAATGGCTACTGGGTCCGCAACATTTTGTCGGTCGGGGTGCTGCATGGCCAGCACGCCGAGAGTTCTGCCAGGCCCGGCCTCCAGCAAAATCGGATTCTCTAATCCCCAAAGCTCTTGAAGGGCGTCGCTGAACCTGGCTGGGTGATCGGCGTGCATGGCCCAATAGGATGGATCGGTGGCGTCGCGTCTGGTAATCCATCTTCCCGTGACGTTTGAGATGAACGGAACCTTAGGCTCGTTCAGCCGGACTTTTCTTACTTCCTCTTCAAATGCCTTCACAATCGGACTGAGCATTTTCGAATGAAAGGCGTGGGCATTCTGAACGCGCCGAGAAATGATGTGTCTTTCATTCAACAGTCGCTCAAGTTCAGCCACGGCAGCGGTCGGACCCGCGACCACGCATAGTGACGGGCCATTGATCAAAGAAATGGACAGATCCCCGGTAAGTAGAGGAAGCACTTCGTTCTCCGGAAGTGTGACGGCAAGCATGGCCCCGTGAGGTAGCTCATTAACCAGCTTCGCTCGTTTGGCGATCAGACGTAACGCATCTTCCAGCGAGAATACTCCAGCCAGGCAAGCCGCAACATATTCCCCCATGCTATGGCCGACAAAGGCAGCAGGAGTGATCCCCAATTGCTGCCAAAGCTGGGCCAGCGCGTACTCGATTGTGAATAATGCCGGTTGGGCGAACAGCGTCTTGTTCAGATTCGTTGTGTGATGGTCTTCCGATGCATCCGGACTTATTCGCAGCATCTTTTTCAGATCGATGCCTCTATTCTTTCCCTCACTCTTGGATGCCTGATCATCAGGATAAAGAATTTTGCGCATATCAGTCCCGAGATATGGATGTAGAATCTGCGCGCATCGATCAACTTCCTGCCGGAATACATCCCACGATTCATAGAGACCGTGGCCCATTCTTACGTAGTGATCCCCGATGCCAGGGAACATGAAAACTACGGGCCGTTCTCCGGAATCCGTTGTCACGCTGGAGAGAACGCGCCTTGAGTTCTCCTGAGCTAGGGCGGCGATAGCATCCTCCCGGCCAGCAGAGACGAGGCACCGTCTGTGAGTGAATGGCCGGCGTCCAACACGCAAGGTGTGAGCCACGTCGTTCATGTTTACGGAATCGTTGTGTTGCAGGAATTCGCTAAAGCGCCGAGTTGCGTGGTCGAGAGCTGCTGGTGACTTTGCCGAGAGTATGAGTAGTTGAGAAGAACCAAGATGAGAACTTTGCTGCAACTCGGGCGCTTCCTCGAACACAATGTGCGCGTTCGTTCCTCCCATGCCAGTGGACATGACTCCCGCTCTTCTGGGACCCTCACTTATCCATTTCCGCGATTGCGTGTTGACATAGAACGGAGTGCTTTTGAAATCAATTCCAGGGTTTGGCTGAGTAAAGTGGAGACTCGGCGGAATAGTGCGATGCTTGAGCGCCAAGATGGTCTTGATCATGCCGGCGACCGCCGCCGCCGCATCGAGATGCCCCACGTTGGTTTTAACCGAACCGATGGCACAGTAACCTGAACGCTGTGTGAAGTTGCGAAATGCTTTAGTCAACGCCCTAACTTCGACCGGATCCCCGACTGGCGTTCCCGAACCGTGGGCCTCGAGATAGGTAATACTATCGGCCTCGACCCCGGCATTGGCCAACGCCTCCACCACTACATCGGCTTGACCGCTGACGCTGGGTGTTGTGTAGCCGGCCTTCTCCGAGCCGTCATTGTTAACGGCCGAACCTTTAATAACTGCATGGATGTTGTCACCGTCCGCGAGAGCGTCCGTCAGGCGCCTCAACACCAGAACACCGCCGCCGCTTCCAAATACAGTTCCATTGGCTTTGGCGTCAAACGCCCTTACACGCCCGTCCGGCGAAACTATTCCACCACCATCGCAGAAATAACCGGCTTGGTGGGGAACGCGCACGGACACAGCGCCCGCCAGAGCCATATCTGACTCTCCATTCAAAAGGCTTTGGCGAGCCAAATGGACGGCAACCATCGAAGTGGAGCAGGCTGTCTGAACCGTGAGACTGGGTCCCTTCAGATTGAGCTTGTACGAGATCCGGGTACTGAGAAAGTCCTTGTCCGAACCGATCAGGGTAGGAATGTACTCCTGAGCAAACTGATTGTTCAGCCCTCGATCCATGAAATAAGTGTTGAAAGCGGCGCCAGTGAAAACACCGATGCGCCCGGAATAGCGATTCGGGTCATAGCCCGCATCTTCAATCGCTTCGTGTGCCAACTCGAGCAGCAAACGCTGCTGGGGGTCCATAGTCCTGGCTTCGGTGGGCAGAAGACCAAAGAAATCGGCATCAAACTGGCCTGGTTCTTCAAGGATTGGCGCGGCCTTCACGTAGTTCGGATTGTTGAGGCAGCTCGCGGGCACTCCCGATCGCAGCAGTTCCTCGTCGGAAAACCGGGAGATCGATTCAACCCCTGCGGCCAGGTTGCGCCAAAACTCCTCGATGTTTCGCGCGCCGGGAAAACGACCGGCCATGCCGACGACCGCGATATCTAGTTCGTTGTTCATCTCAGGAAATAGTTGATGTCTCTGTCGAAGGGGACAACGCGATGCTGATACCTGCTATAAAGACCTCATTTGAATCCTGGGTTCTGGCAAGGCCTTACGATCGGCCTTCCCGCTGGGCGTCAACGGCATTTCAGAAAGTATCTCAAAGTGGTTGGGAATGGAGTAATCGGGCAGGTACTTCTTCATATAATGCTTCAGATCGTCAATGCTCAGTTCCGATCGACAGACCAAGTAAGCGACGATTAGAGTCACACTGTCCGAGTACTTACGTGCCACGCAAACGCAGTCGGCAATGCCGGGAAAATCCCTGACGGTGTTCTCAATTTCGCCTAGTTCGATTCGCAATCCTCTAATCTTAACCTGATGATCTTCCCGCCCCAGGTATTCAATATTGCCGTCGGGCAGCCAGCGCGCCATATCTCCGGTGCGATAGATTCTTTCACCGGGTTTACCTGGATTGTCAACGAACTTTTCATCAGTCAACGCTTGGTTATTCAGGTAGCCTCGTGCTAGCCCAACCCCGGCGATGCACAACTCGCCAGACTCGCCAATCGCCGTCTGCCGACCGTCTCGTATGACGTAGAGCCTGGTGTTATAGATCGGCCTGCCAATCGGAACCTTTTCAAAATCATTGTGGGACGGGCAATCGTAGTAACTCACGTCAACCGTCGCCTCGGTGGGACCATATAGATTCGTCAGCCTGGCTCCGATCCTCTCTCCCAGGATGTTGTTGAATTGTCTGACGTGGCTGGGCGCCAGGGCTTCGCCACTGACAAAAACCCGTCGAACGGATGCCAAACCTTGCAGAATGCGATCATCCTTTCCATCCAAGTATCCGAGAAAGACGTTCAGCATCGACGGTACGAAGTGCAGGACAGTAACGTGGTGCTTCCTGACGGTCTCTACGATCGCTAATGGATTGCCTTCACCTCGCGGCATCAGAAAGCAGAGTCTTGCGCCCTGCAAGGCCCACCAGAAAAGCTCCCACACCGAAACGTCGAAGTAATAGGGAGTCTTCTGGAGAATGACGTCGTCTCCACCGATCGGATACGCGCGCTGCATCCACTGCAGGCGATTCACCACAGAGCGATGTTCGATCATCACTCCCTTGGGTTTGCCGGTCGAACCGGAGGTATAGATCACATAGGCGAGATCGCTTGCGTGATTGATAATGACCGGATTTTCCTCCGGCCCACGATAAGTCCCGGGATCATCAAGATTCACGGTCAATCCATCGAATGTTGTTTTGCCGAGCGTCTTGGTATGCACCAGCAGCACTCTGACCTCCGCGTCCCTCAACATGTAGTCGGTGCGGGCCGGAGGGTTATCGGGCGATAAAGGCAGGTAAGCGGCTCCCGCCTTAATGATCCCCAAGATGCCAATCATCATGGCGAAGGATCTGTCCACCATTACCCCAACGATGTGTCCCGGTCCGATTCCCGTCGCCCTCAACGAGTGTGCGAGTTGATTAGCCTTTTTGTTGAGTTCCACACAAGCAAGCGAGGGCATGCCGAAGGCCTTGTCGTGGTCACAGATCACGGCCGTCTCGGAGGGACGTTTGGCAAACTGTCCTTCGATCAATTCCTGCAGTGTCGCTTGATCCGCGAAAGGCGCGTCCGTGCTGTTGAATTCAGCGATCCTCTCGAGATCGAGATTGCTGGCGATACTTTGGGCTAAAGATTCCATATAGTCCGATTTCACTGTAGTGAGCGGTGCGCCTGCCGGACAAACATACCTCCGAGAAGGTGCTCATGGATCTGGGTAGTGCCTTCAATGATTTCCATAATCTTGGCATCACGATAGAACCGAGAGACCGGCGAAGATCCGTGACATCCAGCGGCTCCGCGGATCTGAACTGCGTCGGAAGCGGCTTTGACGGCGGCTCTCGAAGTGAAATACTTCGCCATCAGCGCCTTGTCAAACGCTTCGGGGAGAATTTCATCGGCCGCCCGGCAGGCGTTGTGGCAGAGGAAGGTTCCAGCCTCCAGGTCGGTGCCCATCGCGGCAATCAATGAGCGGATCATTCCGAGATCTCCCAAGGCTTGATCGCCTATCTTTCGTGACGCCGCCCAAGCGACACTTTCTTCAAAGCATCCCCTGAGAAGCCCCAGAGCGGAGCATGCGGTGCTAATCCTCCCGTAGTGGAGACCGA
>JBAVAA010000060.1:0-3288 GCA_049585515.1 Terriglobales bacterium
GATCAAGGTTGGGGACGAATTTGTTATTCATTACCGCCACGCTCAAGCTCAATTCCGGGTCATTTGGATCACTGCTCTCGACGAGTCTTCGGAGAAGCAAATCGGGGCTGAGTGCCTGGAGCCGGGAAAACATCTCTGGGGTGAGCGCTTCCCTGAGGTAGCGGATGATTACCAAGAAAAATAATCCTGCGCCCGTCAAATGAGCGATCCACCATGAAGTGGGCACAATGGCAGGACGATGAGGCCGGGCAGATTCAATAATCCATCGATAGGAATGGCTCCTCAGGTAGGACTCGAACCTACAACCCTCCGGTTAACAGCCGGATGCTCTGCCATTGAGCTACTGAGGAGTGGGAGCACACTTGCTTGCGGGCGTGCTTAAGCGTTCAGACAAAATCATATCAGAGGCCGCAGCCGATTGGAAACTTTGCCTGCCCATCGACGGTTACGGCGGAACAGGCTCCGACGGTCATTGCGTGGCTGGTGTTCTGCTGAGCGGAGTGTTCTGCTAACCTAAATCCAAGCGTTTCGTCCACAACAGAGGTGAGGTGTTTATGCGCGGAGGTTTGCGTTTGCTGACTGCTTTGCTCTTCCTTTTTATTGGTGTGGTTGCTCTCGTATTCGCCGACGATTCCAGTTCAGGGAATACCACCACCGCTCCTTCTGCTTCCGGTCCCCCGAAAGCCAAAGTTGCGCCTGTCGAGGACACGGTGCAGGGTCATAAGATCGTCGATCCCTACCGCTACCTGGAAAATGCAAACGATCCCGACACTAAGGTTTACGTCGAGCAGGAACTCAGCTATACGCGTAGCATCCTTGACCCGCTCCCCGGACGCGACAAGATTAACGCCCGCCTTTCTCAATTGCTCGAGATCGGCACCGTCGGGGCTCCGCAGATGGGCGGCAAGTATTACTTCCATACCCGGCGCGAAGGTAACCAGAACCAACCCGTCCTCTACGTGCGTGAGGGATTGGACGGAGCGCCGAATGCCGAAGACCGCGTGCTTCTCGACGTCAACAAACTCGCGGCGGACGGGACAATCGCTCTCGACTGGTGGTATGCGTCGGAAGACGGCAAGTACGTCGCCTATGGGACCTCGCCGAGCGGTTCCGAGGTTAGCACCCTCCACGTAATCGAAACCGCCACCGGCAAACTGCTCCCCGATTCGATTGAACGCACTCGCGCCTGCAGCCTCGCCTGGAAGCAAGACGACTCGGGATTTTTCTACACCCGGTATCCCAAGAAGGGAGAAGTTCCCGAAGGCCAGGAGGTGTACTACCGGCACGCGTTCTATCACGCACTCGGCACCGATGCCGTCCACGACCCGTTGATTTTCGGCGAAGGCCGTGACCCCGAATGGTGGCCCAACGTAAGCCTTTCCGAAGACGGCCGCTGGCTGCTGATTAACGAAGAGCACGGCTGGACGAAGACCGAACTGTTTCTTCAGGATCTTACTGCCAAGACTCTTCCGGTTAAGATCACCACGGGCAAGGACTTCCTTTATGGCGCCGACTTTTACAAAGGCAAACTCTACATCACCACCAACGAAGATGCTCCCCGCTATCGAGTCTTTGTGGCCGACGCGACCAATCCCCAGCGCGAAAACTGGAAAGAGATCATTCCGCAGACTGATGCTGTTCTCCAGGGGGTAAGTGTGACTGGCAGCAAGCTGCTGGCGCAATACGAACACAATGCCACTTCCGAGCTAAAGCTGTTCGCTCTCGATGGCAAGAAGCTCGCCGATATCTCTCTTCCGGCGATCGGAAATGTTTTCGGCGCTTCCGGCCGCTATAACCGCAATGAGATTTTTTTCGGATTCCAGTCTTTCACGGTGCCGCCTTCCATCTACCGCGTCGATTTCGATAACATGAAGAGCGCGCTTTGGGCCAAAGTCGATGCGCCTTCCATCGATCCTTCCGCCTACGATGTCCAACAGGTGTGGTACACCTCGAAGGATGGGACAAAAGTCCCGATGTTTGTGGTCAGCAAGAAAGGGATCGAGAAGAATGGCAAGAACCCAACATTACTGTATGGCTACGGCGGGTTCAACGTCTCCCTGACGCCGTCCTTCAACCGCAGCGTGTATCTCTGGATGGAGCACGGCGGTATCTACGCCGTCGCCAACCTGCGCGGCGGCTCCGAGTTCGGAGAAGACTGGCATCGAGCCGGGATGCTTGAGAAAAAGCAGAACGTCTTCGACGACTTCATCGCTGCCGGAGAATATCTGATCGCCCAGAAGTACACCGACCGCAACCACCTCGCGATCTACGGAGGATCGAACGGCGGTCTGTTGATGGGGGCCATGATTACGCAGCGCCCGGATCTGTTCCGCGCGGTAGTCTGCGCCGTACCGCTGCTGGACATGCTGCGTTATCAAAATTTCCAGATTGCTAAATTATGGATACCCGAATACGGCTCGGCTGAAGACGCCAAGCAGTTCGATTGGCTCTACGCCTACTCGCCCTATCATCACGTAAAGCCGGGGCAGGAGTATCCTGCCATCCTATTTATGACGGGCGATACCGATACGCGAGTCGATCCCATGCACGCCAAGAAAATGGCCGCCCTCATGCAAGCCGAAGCCAAAAACGGGGCCAGCCCCGATAAGCCGATTCTGCTGCGCATCGAAACCAAAGCCGGCCATGGCCAAGGCAAGCCGGTCGCGAAGCAGATCGAAGAAAGTACAGATATGTACTCGTTCCTGTTCTGGCAGTTGGGGATTAAGCCATAGCAGCGGAGGGACGCGCCCACGAGGCGCGGTTTCCCCCTGTGCTCCTCTGTGTACTCTGTGGTTAAATGCTCTTGGTGGCAACAGACCCCAAAATCCGCGTTCTAGTAGCGAAGCCCGGCCTCGATGGCCACGACCGCGGCGCCAAGGTAATAGCCCGCGCCCTACGCGACGCCGGCATGGAAGTCATCTACACCGGCCTCCGCCAGACCCCGGAGATGGTCGTCAATGCGTCATTGCAGGAAGACGTGCAGGTCATCGGACTCTCGATTCTGTCCGGCGCGCACAACGCCATCGTCCCCCGCGTGATGGACCTGCTAAAGCAAAACAAGATGGACGACGTGCTGGTGCTGGTCGGCGGCATCATCCCGGATCAGGATATTGAAGGCCTAAAAAAGATCGGCGTGGCTGGCATCTTCCAACCCGGCACCCCCATGGATGACATCGTCCAGTTCATCCGCGCGAATGTGAAGCCTCACGGCGTAGCGGCCGTTTGATGAGGATCTCGTCTAAGGCCACCCGACCTCGCGCTTTTCCGAGCCCTGGTTTAAAATAGAGC
>JBAVAA010000061.1:0-8812 GCA_049585515.1 Terriglobales bacterium
ATATGGGCTCGACCTCAGCCAACAACATCCGTTTTTTTACCGGCAAGGGACATAAGAATTACAGCGAAGATCTGTTGCGCTCCTCACTCGACCCGTCGCTCCGCATTGATGACGGCAATGGAAACTCGGTGATCGACAGCAAGAAGTTTCTGGAAGAGAACCTGCAGTACCCGAATGGCCAGTTTGACGTGGTGTTGTGCTGGAATCTGCCGGATTACATGGAAGAGGGCTTAGTCAAACCAACCATCGACCGTTTGTGGTCCATTATGAAACCGGGCGGATTTCTGCTGGCCTTCTTTCACACCCGCGAGGCCGGTCCAGATTCGACCTGCTATCGCTATCACGTCAACGGTACCGACATCCTGGAGATGCAGGAAGTAAAGTTTGCGCTCCCCGGACATCCCGCGTCCGAAAAACAATCTCCGCGACTGCAGCGCGTGTTCAATAACCGTCACATTGAAAACCTCTTCCGGGATTTCGCGTCGATCAAATTCTTTCTGGCGCGCGATGCCATTCGGGAAGTGCTGGTGGTGCGCTAGGGCACTTCGGCGTTCGCGGGTCGATGTTGCTGGAAAGAGATTCGTATTAGGGGGCGCCTTCAGGCGTGCCGCCAGCGCGACTGAATCAATCGCCTTCAGGCGCTGATTTTTTGCAGGTTGAACACGTCTTCGCGTGAGCCAGGCGTGCTTTGTGGGCCTTCTGATACGCTTCCATTTCTTCTTTCTGATGCTTCCGTTTTGCCTTTTCCGAAAGCTTTGGCTTCACTTCATTTCTATATAGAAAAGAAGTCCATACCGCGTGAGCCCGCATTTCGCGGTCTTTCAGATTTTTGTAGGCGGGGCATTCTGAGTCAGACATCGTGAGTTGATGATAGGCGAAAAGCGCGCTTGTAGTGGGTTACCTTGATTTCAACCAATAACCGACGATCATTCCCAAAGAACCATAGGCCCAGTGATCGCCTGGCCCGAATCGGTGCGTCAGAATGATAAAAAGAGACGCAGCCACGACAGCCAGGGAAACTACGGCTTGCATCAGCATCCGCCTTAGCGGGCCACGCATGGCAGGATCTGCATTGGGAAGCATGTTCGATGTTCCGAACAGCATCCCCGCACTTCCGATGAAAATAAGCATAGGCAAGGTGTTCATGGTTTATGCCGCTCCTTCCGCCCTCGGTTGCTCACTGGCTGCCTAGAGTATGCCACGGCCGGCAGCCGTCTCAAAATTTAAAGGAGTCCACTATCGGGGCGCGCGTCCATTCCTGTTTTCGGCGATCTCTTGCTAAAATGTAGAGTCAGGCATCGGTTCCGCGCGACGTTTTCCCGCCAACCCCGCCAGGTCCGGAAGGAAGCAACGGTAACGGGCTCTTTCGTGTGCAGTGGAGTTCCGGTGCCTGGCTTTTATTTTTGCCTGTGTGGGGACGGGCATCTCGCCCGTCCAAACCGAGCGCAACTCGGCGCCGCGTCCGGCCATAGGACCTCCAGATTCACCGTGAAAGCAAAAGCATGACCAAACGCTTGTATTACGACAACTCCGTTCTGCACGAATTCGATTCCGTTATAGAAGATGTAGCGCTCGATCCTTCTGGACAATCGCGCTCAGCCGTCATCCTGCGCGACACCGCCTTCTATCCCAGCAGCGGCGGCCAGATCCACGATACCGGATGGCTCACTCTTAGCGGAGGGGAGCGCGTGCGAGTCACGGAAGTCGCGGATACGGAAGATGGCAAAATTGTCCACTACCTTGAAGCGCCCGCCCCGCCGCTTGCAGGCACGGCGGTTCATGGCACCATCGATGCCGAGCGCCGCCTTGACCACATGCAGCAACATTCGGGACAGCATGTACTCTCCGCTGCTTTCATTGACCTTTACCAGATGCCGACCGTCTCGTTTCACATGGGAAAATCCGATGACTGTTGCTCGATTGATCTGGAGACGCCGTTGGTAAGCTCCGAGCAGATCATCGCGGCCGAGAAGCGAGCCAATCAGATTGTGTTTGAAAACCGTCCCGTGCGGATTCGGTATGTTACGCGCGCAGAAGCGGAGAAGCTCGGCCTGCGCAAGTTGCCTCCGGCGGAGCGCGACGAACTGCGTCTGATCGAGATTGCGGATTTCGATCTCTCGGCGTGTGGCGGAACTCATGTCGGCGCAAGCGGGCAGATTGGTTCGATTCTGCTGCGGAAAGCCGAGAAAGTGCGGCAGGGAACGCGCGTCGAGTTTGTTTGCGGCGGACGAGCCGTTCGCATGGCGCGGCGCGATTTCGGCGCGCTTAGTGAAGCGGCCGCGTTATTCTCGACCCAGCTCTGGGATGTGCCGGATCAGATCCGCAAGAATATCGAAGAGGGCAAAGTGCTGCGCAAGCAGAAGGACGATGCTCTCGATCAACTTGCCGAGTCGATGGCTCTTGCCGCTTTGCATGATCAACCGGAGAAGAATGGCAGGAAGATAGTCGTGCGGGCGTTTTCCGAGCACGACATCGGCTTCGCTAAGCTGTTCGCGCAGAAAGTTACGCGAGCGGCGCCAGCCATTGCGCTGGTGGCAAGCACGGTCGATCCTCCGGGTTTCGTCTTCGCGCAAACTCCAGCGCAGGCTGGCGCTGGCGCGACCAGCGATATGAGCGTATTGCTCAAGCGAGTGTTGTCATCGGTCGGAGGCCGCGGCGGAGGCAGCCACGATTTCGCGCAGGGCGGAATTCCAGCGGGCTCCAGTATCAACGTTGAGCGGTTTTTGCAGCAGGCAGCGGGTACAATCGAAGCCTGATCCCGTCAAGCGCGCTTTTTCTCAGGAAGAAATCATTCGATGCTGGAACCGCGGCTGATACTCGTCAATCTCCTGATCAAGCTGGGCGTGGCCGCAGCCTTGTCGAGCGCTCTGGTGCGCTCTAAAGAATTCAAAAATCTTCTCTTCCGCGAGCAGCGCGCCACACGACAGAAAATTTATCTGGCCCTGTGGATGGCGATCCCTATAGCCCTTGGCGTCTGGATACGATGCAGCGTTAAAAGCTTCCTGGCCGGCGATCTATCGCTCGAAACCGCACTACTGCTCGGCGTGATCGGCGGGCGTTTGTCGGGAGGTCTAGGCGGAGCGCTGATATCGCTGCCCGCCACTTTGCATGGGGAGTGGGCCAGCATGCCTTTGAATGTGCTTGCAGGCATTATTGCGGGGCAGTTGCGCCGGATCGCGCCGGAACAGGAAGATATCTGGTCGTTCTCGCCGTTCATCGACCTCACGGTCTATCGTATGATCCGCCGCAATCTGCCGCGTCCGCGCGTGTTTGATTGGCAGATCGCTTTCTTCGTGACTATCGTGGGATTGCGCTTCCTGCAGACGGAGATCTGGCGCTATTTTCCGAACTCCGTCTTCAGCATGGAAAGTCCGGGGCTGTGGCTGGGTGGCGGTGCGGGCGGAACTCTGAATGCGTATCTGGTGGAGAGCGCGATCTATCTGACCGCGGTCATGGTGGTGGGCACGGAGCTGAAAATCTTCAACAGCGTCCGCATTCAGATCAAGCTGGAAGAGCAGGAGCGATTGCTGCTGCAGGCGCGCATGACGGCGTTGCAGAACCAGATCAATCCGCACTTCCTGTTCAATACGCTGAATTCCATCTCGTCGCTGGTGCGCTTCGATCCCGACACCGCGCGCGAAATGATCCTGAAACTCGCGACCATTCTTCGCCGCATCCTGCACAGCACCGATTCGTTCGTTCCGCTGCGCGAGGAAGTGGAGTTCATCGACAATTATCTGGATATCGAGGTCGTGCGCTTTGGCCGCGACAAGCTAAAGGTGGTCAAGGATCTTGACGCGCCTTCTCTCGAAGCGATGGTTCCCAGCATGCTGCTGCAGCCGCTGGTCGAAAACTGCATCAAGCACGGACTTGCTCCCAAGATCGAAGGCGGCAGCATCACTCTGCGCAGCCGTCTGATCGAGTCAAGGCTGGTGGTGGAGGTGGAGGATGACGGTGTTGGCATGGGAGCAGCGCAATTGCTCGAACAACCCGATGGCCTGGGGGCCGGAGGCATCGGCATGGCCAACGTTGCTGAACGTCTGAAAGTGCTCTACGGCGACACGGCCAGGATGACCATCGAAAACCGCGACAGCGGCGGTACCCTGATCCGGTTGCGGCTTCCCATCCTGCCCAACCCTGAAGAGCTTATGACGACTTCGACGATTGCTCCAGCACCCTCCGGTAGAAGTCTTCGTAAAGTGGAATGATTTTGCTGGAACAATACTTTGCCTGGGCGGCGGCACGCGCCCTTTTTCCCATGGCGCGCAGGGCTGATTCGTCACTCAGCAGATCGACGGCATAACGCGCCATGGTCTCGACGTCGCCTACGTCGGCCAAAAATCCGCTGACGCCGTGCTCGACTACTTCCGGCACCCCGCCAGTACGCGTGGCGATCGGGACTACCTCACAGGCCATTCCTTCGAGCGCCGCCAGTCCGAACGATTCGAGTTCGCTCGGCAGCAGCATGACGTCCGAAAGCGCCAATTTTTCCCGGACCTGATCCTGTTTCCCCAAGAACAGCACCTGCTCGTGAATGCCTTTTTGCACCGCCAGCCATTCCGCCTGCGAACGATCTGGACCGTCGCCAATCAGCAATAGTTTGGAGGGAACTTTCTTGCGAACGCGGTCGAAGATTTCGATCACGTCCGTGACACGCTTTACCGGACGGAAGTTGGAAAGATGCACCAACAGCCGCTCGTCCTTGGAGGCGTACTCGCTGCGCTTTTCCATCCACTCCGGTTTGCGCATGTAGTCGTCGCAGTTCACAAAATTGGGGATCACCTCGATGTGTTTCTTGATGTCAAACATATTCAGCGTGCGGTTACGCAAATACTGCGAGACTGCCGTCACCCCGTCGCTCTGCTCAATGGAAAAGCGGGTAATCGGAAGATATGAGCGGTCCAGGCCGACGAGAGTGATGTCGGTGCCATGCAGGGTTGTGACAAACGGCAGATTCTTGCGCGGCGGAGTTGCCGCCAGCATCTGCTTGGCCAGCATCGCGCTTACCGAGTGCGGTATGGCGTAGTGCACATGCAGCAAATCGAGTTCGTACAGCTGAGAAACCTCGGCCATGCGCGTCGCCAAAGCCAAATCGTATGGAGGGTATTCAAACAGCGGATAGCGCGTGACCTCAACCTCGTGATAGTGAATGTTCGGCTCCGGCCCGGTCAGGCGAATGGGCTGCGAATAAGAGATGAAATGGATCTCGTGGCCACGGCGGGCAAGCTCAAGCCCGAGCTCGGTGGCGACAACTCCGCTGCCACCGTAGGTTGGATAACAAGTAATGCCAATCTTCATGAGCCCCCACAATATCATCATTGGATTCGCAGGAAGGGATAGGGATGCAGGACTGGGCGACTACAAAAAGGAGGACGGGCCCTCACCCGTCCCAGTCGAGCGAGGACGTCCGGCGTTTCACAGTTAGCTGGCTAGCAGGCGGCGCGAGTGCCGTCTAACTGAAAATTCTTTCACATTGACGCCAACTTGGATTGAAGGAACAATAGCAGCCGTTCTTGGGATCAAGAATTCCAGCCTGTCGTGGAGATAGCTCATGAAACGCCATCCGATAGCTTCGGAACCTGCGCCCTCTGCGGCCGAGCGGGAGCACCACCCCGCATCGCCGAGCCGGCGAAAGTTCATGGGCAAAATTGGAGGCGTCGCCGCCGCTGCCGCTACTGCCAGCGCCATTGGATTATCTCCACTCCTCGAATCTTCCGCCACAAAAGCCGAAGCGGCGACTGGGCCCTCGAGCACGCACTCCCGCGTGCTAAAGAGTTATGCGCTGCGGATTGAAGCCGCGACCAGAGATGCCAGAATTCCAGTTCCCCCGCACACCACGAACAGCGACGAGAAGCATTATCCCGATAAATCCGGTACCTATACGAAATGCTTGCTTCAAGACGGCTAAGGGCGAGTGAATCTGAATGCCTACAACAGCATGAAAACGGCATTCGCCACCGGCAATCCCGCTGATTTCGACAAGATTATCATGGGCGGCGCGCGTACCCTGAACGGCCCGCAAGGCGCGCTTTGCTTCGATTTGGAGGGCTGTGACGGTGTGCAATTCGGCAATGCTCCGAGCCCAGCCAATCAGGAAGGCGTTGTGGTTGTTCCTCCGCCTCCGGCTGTCGCCAGCGCAGCCTACGGAACGGAGTTGGCGGAAATGTACTGGTGCTCGCTTTTGCGCGATGTAGCTTTCACCGAGTACGCCTCCAATGCCGTCGCCAATGAGGCAGCAGCGGAACTTTCGTTGATGTCGCACTATGCCGGCCCGAGAAATACTAGCGGGCAAGTAACTACGGATCTCCTGTTCCGCGGCGGGTATCCGGGTGAAAACGTGGGGCCGTACCTCTCACAGTTCCTCATTACTCCCACGGCCCTCGGCCAACAGCCGATTAGTCAGCAGCTCACGACCTATCTGCCGCACGTCGATTACATGACCGACTTAACCACATGGTTTGAAGTCCAGAACGGCATTGCCACCGGACTCCAAAACCAAGTGGATCCGCAGCCGCGCTACCTGCACAACGGACGCGGTCTAGCCGCATTAACTCACGTTGACGTGCTCTATCAGGAGTACTTCACCGCGTTGCTGGTACTGGCATCGCTCGGCGTACCCCTGAACCCTGGCAATCCCTACATCGACTCCACTACGCAGAATGGCTTCTCTACTTTCGGAGCGCCCGATATGGCGGCGTCGATCGGCGAGTTTGCCGCCCGCGCCCTAGATAGGGTCTGGTACCAGAAGTGGGTCGTCCATCTCCGTCATCGTCCTGAATCGGGCGGGGGGATCGTCCAACTGATCCAGACCAGCCAGGGAAATACCATCGATGCGAAGTTGAACAGGAACATTTTGAACTCGAAAGCGCTTGAGACCAGTTTCAGCCAATATGGTAGTTATCTGCTTTCGCAGGCATTTCCCGAAGGATCGCCTGCTCACCCCGCGTACCCCACCGGCCACGGCACAATCGCGGGCGCTTGCATTACACTGCTGAAGTTTTTCTTTGACGGCAATTACGCGATCCCCAATCCATTGCTGCCGGCAGACAATGGTTTGTCGCTCGCGCCATACACCGGTTCAGATGCGGGCCAGATCACGGTCAATGGAGAACTGAATAAGCTCGCGCACAATGTCAGTTTCGGACACGGCATCCATGCCGGCATTCACTGGCGCAGCGACACCGACGACTCGATGCTTCTGGGCGAAGCCTTTGCCATCAGCGTGCTTCAGGACAAGGCGCAGACCTACAATGAGAAGTTCACCATAAACTTCACCAAACTTGATGGGACCACCGCGACGATCTCCAACCAGTAAGCGCGTCGCGGTCGGACAATCGTCGCGGTCGGACAATCCCGCGGGAATGAGTGCGGATGCAGGGGACGGGAAAGTCAGATTGCGCCCAATTATTCTCGGCCCAGCCTTACAACGATCCCGGCGCCAAGCCGCAAATTGTCCTGGCGGTTGTTGAGACCGTCGGGGATTTTGGTCATGAAGTATTCGCCCTGTATGGGGCGAACCGAGACGTGCCTGGACACTTTGAAATCAATGCCACCGCCCGCCGTCATGGCAAAATGATCTTGGCCCCCTGTTGACTGCTCAATGCCATCGGTGGTGTGAACGCCTCCGAAGAAGGCTTGAACGAACGGCGTTACTCTGCCGCGCCTGAAATTCACTCTGGGCCCAAGAAGATACGTGAACACTCCTCCGGCGAATGAGCTATTCCCGCTGCTGGTCGCATAAAAGCCGGCCAGATCTCCTACCACTCCAAGCCAGTTTGTGGCGTTGTATTCGAGCTGACCACCCCCGCCTTTCCCGATGTAGGTTGCCGAGGGCGCCATCCCGGGGACGTTGGCATTCACACGAAAGCGGGCGTAGTAGTATCCGCCATACACATCAAACTTCGACGTTTGATCGGTCGAGGATTGCGTCTGAGCCTTTAACGGCCGCGCAGTCGCAAACAAGCCAAGCAACAGGACAAGTGCAAACGGCTTGTTCATCTTCGCTGCGCCTCCTCGCCTAACGAAGTCGGTCCGCGAGATAGGTCGTGCAACGTCCGCGTATTAAACCGGATCTAGTCCTTGCTCGGCTTCTTCGGTGTCAAATCGCAGGCTTCTCTGACGCGATCCAGGTTTAGCCCGGCGGGAGAAAACTCCGCGATCTGACGGCCGCTGCGTGTGCGTAGCGCCACGTTGAAGACGTTGGCCCCGATCATCCCACGGACGGTGCCTTTGTCCATCGAGAGGAAATGCCCACGCAGCCAGTTCCAGCCTTTGTGATAATGGGTGTCGTCAACGCGAACCTCCACTTCCAACTGCGGTTGTCCCCAGAAACCGGGGCGGTTCGGCGGAGGCAGTCGGACTCCCGGATTGAAGTCCGCAAGCTTAAGCTTGCCATTCTCGCAAAGCAGATTGACTCTGGGCTTGTAGTCCGGATCCTCTTTGAAATAATTGTTAGACTGCAGCTCAAATCGAACTTTCTTTGCGCCCGTCATCTTATCGGTGGAGTCGAATTCCAGCCATTGTCCACCAGCGCTGACGCCGTCCTGTTCACCTTGATACGGAGACATGGCACCCGTCTGGGCGCACGCCAATGCCGCCGCGCCCATCAAAAAAGATAAGAGAGCGGCTCCAGCTGCCAATCCGGAACTACTTGCATTGCCCAACCAGCGCGATACTTTCAAGATTCTCCTCCTGACAGTCACATTCCTACATACTATTGAACCCGGAATCGGGCAAAAAGTTGTATCCAAGGTTCTGAACGACACCAAGATGTGACCGGGTGCGCCACAGCACACAATTACGGCGAACAATA
>JBAVAA010000062.1:0-4974 GCA_049585515.1 Terriglobales bacterium
ATAGAATAGGGATCAAAATATTGGGCTAGTCTCAAGCGATTTAGTAAGCGGCTAGTCTCAATGGGTTAGTAAGCAGGATTCTTGAACCGCTCTTTCTCCGACGCTGAGGATCACCAACGATCACCAACGAAAGCCGAGATCGCTTTTTTTGGTAGCATGGGCTGCTGTGGATAATCTCACCTACGGAAATCCCCGCCGATCATGATTTCCGTGATTATTCCAGCGAAGAACGAAGCCGTCACTCTCTGGTTCACAATCCATGCGATCCGCATGGAAATGGATCGTTGTTCGGAAGAGCCCTACGAGATCATCGTGGTCGACAATGGCAGCACGGACAACACCAAAAAGTTTCTGGAAGACTACTCCATTGCGCCCTGGGTGCGCCGGATTGAAAAAACCGATTGCAGCGGGCCCGGCCCCGCCCGTATCGCAGGCGCCGAAGCGGCACAGGGCGACATCTTCGTCTTCGCCGATGCCCATGTGCTGGTCTCTCCCGGGTTTTTTGCGCGCGTCTCGAGCACCATGCGAAACGAGATCTGGGATCGGGTGGGCAGCCTGCATTTTCCTATCGGTTGGAATGGCTTCGAGCCCGGTGAGTTCTCGACCCACTACGAGTTGACGCTTGGCCAGAATTTCTGGGGGACCAATCAGACCGGCAACTTTCAAACCCTCACCGAAATATCGGCGCATGGGCACGGCTGCGTAGCCATGCGCAGGGACCATTTTTTAAAAGTTGGCGGCTATCATCCGGCACAAGTGGGTTACGGCGGAGAAGAAGTCTATCTCGATTTGAAATTCGCCATGTTTGGCTTCCGCAACTACACCGACCCGCGGGCCCACTACCTGCACTGCTCGCAGCGGCAAATGAATTACGTCTGGGTCAATCAGGATGTGGCGCGCAATAACTTCATTTCCGCTTACACGCTGGGGGGCAGACCCTGGCTGGACAAGGTCTATTTCGCGCAGCTTGAGGCGGGGTATGTGCCGGAACACGAACTGAGGCCGGCGCGCGAGGATGCGCTACTCGCCGGACAAGCCGACAGGGAGTGGATCGAGGCCCATGCCCGATTCACCGTAGACGAAGTACTAGCTGGGTTCAAGGAGCGGCAAGTACCACACTAATCCAAATTAATCCAAGCCGGGAACGGAAGGATTCCTCAACCCGCTCTCGGTGGCACAGTTTGAATGTTATTACAAAAGGCAAATAATGCGTTTAGCAGATATCACAATCGGCATCACATCGTTCCTTAGGCCGGGGTATGTGCAAGCGTGCCTCGACGGAATATTTAACAATTTGCCGGAGTGCAAAGTTATTGTCGCGGATGACAGCGATGGTATCGCAGGACGTGAAAAATTTGCCATTTTGATGCCTTTTGATAGCGGCCTATCAGCGAAACGGAATGCCCTTGTGCAAGCAACCAGAACAAAGTATTGGCTGTCGGGTCATGATGACTTTGATTTCAGCACGCCCGAAGCGCGGGAAGGGCTGAAAACATTGGTTGAGGTGCTGGACGGAAACCCAAATATCGATGTCGCGGGCGGGCGGGTGCATAACAACCCGTATGAGGGGTTTCTTGAATATGTGGAAGGCGCTTACATTCGCGAATATCCGTTGCGGCCCGATGGTTCAAGGCCGTTCTACCCGGTTGACCTGACAGTAAACTATTTTTTGGCCAGAACCGACCGCATTGTGCTGTGGGACGAACGAATGAAAATCGGGGGCGAACATGGCGATTGGTTTCTTGAAATGAAATTCCAAGGCCGCAAGACGGTGTGGGTTCCGAAAGCCAGCATTACCACGTTGCAACTAGGTGATGCGCCAGAAGTGCAAGACCCGCGCTATAGGCAGCACCGCCAGCGTGCCGTGGGTTTAGGCCATCGTATTTTTAAGGAAAAACGGAATATCAAACACTACATTGGTTTTGGTGGTGATATTTCATGAGCAGCCCCGGAAAACTCCTCATCGCTATCATAAGTTGTAAGAAGTATGCTAGTCGAATAAAGGCGCAGCAGGAAACATTAAGCGCGGCTTTAGCGGCTGCGGGACGCGCTTTGCAAACTGACCCACCAACTCGCTCTTGCTCCCATTGACAGGCGCGTGCCGTGTGTCATAAGTTTCTGGACTCGACAAAGCAGACAGCTGTGGATCATCCAAGAAAAACAGAAGGCATTGAGATTCACGCCGTTGGCGATGAGTGCGCTGTATACGAGACCGCCGCCGATCGCATCCATTACCTGAACCCGACTGCCGCCTTAATCCTGGAGTTCTGCGATGGGGATCACTCCCCGGCTGAGATCGCCGCGCTCGTGCAGGAGGCCTACGGGCTCCCAGGCGCCCCGCTCGCCGAGGTCAATGGTTGCCTCAACAGTCTTAAGGAGATAGGAATCGTCCGCTGAGCGCGTGAGTCGGAATTCTCAGTCTTCAAACACCCGTGTTTCTTTGAACATCATGTTCTCCTGGGCCGCAATCACCGGGCGCGTTAAGAAGGATGAAGGCCGCAGGCTGTAGCTGTAAAACTGATCGATTGCCAAATGCTTGCGAACCCACAGGGCGACGTCGATCGCATTGTCGGGGACGGCATTCAGAATCGCGTCGTAAACCGTGTGGTGGTACGCGATGGCGTGGGTGCACGTAATATGGGGAGGGATCTGGAGATGTTTGCAACCCGGTATGCTCTGGAGCAAGTTTTCGGACCGGTACCCACCCAGATACAAGAGCTGCCAGTCGCGACCTTCCAATTCCCGCAGGCTGCGGGTGAGCACATCGACGGCATCGGGCGAAAACCGGACGTCATCCTCGAACACCAGAACTGACTTCAATTGTTGCTGCCTGGCTTCCGCGATGATCCTGCGATGCGAAAGCGCACAGCCGATGTGGTGGTTCGCTGGCGTTTCGGCAGCGGCGAAGCGACGTACTTTACGTTCGATTCCCAACCTCTGGAATCGCCGCCGCATCCGTTCCCATCGATCCGTCCGGCGGTCCAGGTTAATGCAATAGATCGCGTCAAAAAAGTGAAAGGGACCAGCCAGCTCGGCCTGGGCCTCCTCAACCATGGGGCGTGCGGCCTCCGCGCCTACCAGCTCCAGAGAATCATTCAGAATCTCACGGCAGCGCCGGAACAGCGCTGAGGAAGGATCGACCTCTTGCAGCATTCTCAGAACGTCCTTCAGGTCCACGGAGTCAGGCAGCCCGGGCTTTGTGACGTTCTGGTGCATCGCTGAGCATTGTTCCTTCTTCAAAGCCGCTAAGTCAAATATCGCGCCAAACGTGCAGGAGGCCTACGGGCTCCCCGACGCTCCGCTCGCCGAGGTCAGTAGTTGCCTCAACAGTCTCAGGGAGATAGGGATCGTCCGCTGAGCGCGTCAGTCGGAATCCTCAGTCGTCGAACGCCCGTATTTCTTCCGACATCATGTTCTCCTGGGCCGCAATCACTGGGCACGTTAAGAAGGATAAAGGCCGCAGGCTGTAGGTGTAGAACTGATCCGTCGCCAAATGTGTGCCAACCCACCGGGCGACGTCGATGGCATTGTCGGGCACGGCATTCAGAATCGCGTCGTAAACCGTGTGGTGGTACGCGATGGCATGGAGGCAAGTAATATGGTCGGGAATCTGGAGATGCTGGCAACCCGGTACGCTCTGGAGTAAGCTTCCGGACCGACACCCACCCAGGTACAAGAGCTGCCAGTCGCGACCCTCCAACTCCCGCAGGCTGCGCGTGAGCACATCGGCGGCATCGGGCGTAAAGCGGGCGTCATCCTCGAACACCAGGACCGTCTTCAGTTGCTGCTGCCTGGCTTCCTCGATGATCTGGCGATGGGAAAGCGTACAGCCGATCTGGTGGTCCAGTGGGGTCTCGACAGCCGCGAGGCGACGCACCTTACGCTCGATTCCCAACCTCTGGAATCGCCGCCGCATTCTCTCCCATCGATCCGTCTGGCGGTCCAGGTTAATGCAATAGATCGCGTCAAAAAAGTGAAAAGGGCCAGCCATCTCGGCCTGGGCCGCCTCAACCATCGGGCGGACGGCCTCAGCGCCCAGGAACTCTTCAAAGTGACTGATCACAGGCGTTGGCTCCAGGCCTAGTTCATCGTGAATGAGCAGGTAGTTGCGGACACGGTCCTCCCAACTAGGTGCGTATGGAATGCCCATAGGACGCTCGAAGCGGTGCATCCAACGGAGGAAGGGCAGGCAAAGGTTCCGGCCTCCAGCGCGCCGGATCTTCTCGTGGATGTATCCCTCTTCGCCGCCGAATCCAGCAAGCCGGGGATTGAATCCCGGCCACGCCAGCCGGCGGCACGCGAACACGCCGAGCCCGTGCATGCCGATCTCGAATGGAGGCGAGTCGATATCTTTCCCCCGGTCGTCCATTCCCCAGCAGCCGTACATGCCGTGCGACCATTTCGGATCGAAGTGCGTTGCCAATGCCTCGAGGGCATCCGAGAGCAGAGGGCCTTGCAACAGATCGTTGCTATCGGGGTGGCGCCGGAAGTACTCGATTAATCTTGCCAGCGCACCCGGGGCAAAGAGCACGTGACAGTCGATACAAAGGACGAAGTCGGCCGCAGCCTCGCGAAAAATCAGATCGCGGACCGCTGTGCCTCGCGCCGAACGACACGGAATGTAGCGGTAGTTCGGGGCCCAGCACTCCAGGGCTTTCAGGGCCTTCGCGCAAGGTCCCGCGGGGTCGTTGTCGATGACCAGGAACTCGACGTCGCTCAGTATTTCGGGATGGCACAGCCGAATTGCCTGGATCGTAAAATAGCAGCCATCGTAATCGTTGAGTGTTGCCATTCCGATGGTGAGGAACTTGCTTTCTCCGCGCGGGGCGGCTTTGGGAATGAGCGGTCCGATCTCCAACTTGCCTTCGAGAAGTTCACGGCAGCGCCGGAACAGCGCTGAGGAGGGATCGACCTCTTGCAGCATTCGCAGAACGTCCTGCAGATCCACAAAATCAGGCAGCCCGGGCTTTGTGA
>JBAVAA010000063.1:0-1778 GCA_049585515.1 Terriglobales bacterium
GCAATCGACTCCACGTAAGGCGAGCAATACCAGCGATCGTAAACTTCCGGAGTCATCGTCTTCGGATCGCGGACAGCGAGAGCATCCGGCGGCTTGGTCAAGGCGCTGACGTAGACGCGGCGTACAGCGCCCGGTTTGCCGATCATCTGCTGCGCGACGCCGAGGGGTGCGACGATCTGATCGTCTTCAGCGGCGCCGGAAGAGAGAATTCCGGAAATGGCGAGTTGCCGCCCGGAGACTCCGATGGTGTCGCCGGCTTTCAGATTTAGCTTCGCAGCCAGCCGTTCGCCGAGCAGCACATTTTCAGAATCGTCCGCTGGCCAGGTGCAGCTCGGAGACTCCTTGCCATCCCCGCATGAAACTTTCCACCAGGGATGTGTGATCCGAACACCGGTAGTGAAATCTTCCTTGCCAAAGTGGAGCGCCTTGTTAAAGTAAGTGCCGACCAGCGTGACATCCTGAGAGTTCAAAGTTGAAAGCCGGGAGCTGGCTTTCACGGTGACGGTCAGCATCGGCGAGAAACCGACGATATTGTTGTGCCAGAAGGTACCGCGAATTTTCGGGAGGTCCGCTTCGTTGAGAAACGCGCCGTCGCTCGGCGGTTTCAGGTTGACGCCGCCCACCTCCACATCGAGCGTGTCTTCCTGCGGAGTAACAATCAGATTGGCGCCATAGCTGCGCAGCTCCCGGTTGATTTTGTCGCCGATATCGGTGGCGACGGCGATCATGGCCGTGGCAACGGCGACGCCCAGCGTAATCGCAATCCCCGCCAAAAGTTTGCGGCGCGCTTGGCGGCGAAACGATTCGTAGACGATGCGGGGAAACATTATTTCTGCTCGAAGTAGTGCCGGCCCGCCGCGATGTCGGCCTCGGAAACAATGACCGCGTCGTCGGTGACCTGCGCCTTCAGCGGGATCGGATTGCACCCGCCGGGCATGCCGACCGATTGCAGGTTGATGGGAGCGGCGCAATTCTTGCAGATCACGCCCTGCGCTCCTTTATAGAACCCCACACCGCCGCAGATCTCGCAGGCGTCAAACAGAGTCGCAATCTTTCCATCGGGCTTCTGGTAGAGCCAGAAGCGGACCTCGACGCCGCCTTCTTTGGCTTCGAAACGATGCAGTTCGCCATCGTAAACCTGCTTCAGCGGAATCGAAACTTTGCCGTCGACAAAAGTGACTTCCGCGGCGGGCGAGAGCGCGCTGGCGCTTTTCTCATAAATGAAACTCGCGGTGATCATCACGATAAACGCGAACGAAAAAATATAAACCGAGGCCATCCAGAGGCGCTCGCGGCGCGCCGTCCAAAGCGCTTTACGGCGGGCGGCGCCGGCGGCCGGCAGCTCAACCGGTTGGCGGCTCTTCATTTCAAACAGCACCATCAACGCGGCCAGCGCAACGATAGTAATAAAGAAGAATAGTTCGTTGCGGACGATCGGGCCGATGATAGCCATCTCCTGCCGGGAAGACGGAAGGACGCCGTTCTCCGAAAGTTCGTGCAGCCCGGAGATCACCAGTTGCGCGGCCACCAAAAAAAGAATTGCAGTGGTGACCTTGAAGAATTTCTGCAGGTTGATCTTGACGCTGCCCTTGACGAACATTACGCCGAACAGGATGGCAACCGCCACGCCGAGCACGGTGCCGATAAAGCTCATCAATTCGCTCGAATTTAGCGTTACGGCGGAAAGAATCAGGACGGTCTCGACACCCTCGCGCAGCACCATGAGAAAAACAAAGAGGAACAGCCCGATCCAAGCATCACCACGGGCAAATAATCCG
>JBAVAA010000064.1:0-13514 GCA_049585515.1 Terriglobales bacterium
GTGGGGGCTGCACAAAAATTTGCTCCCGGCACGGTGATCGAAGGTCCCGTAACTAACCTGACAAAATTCGGTGCCTTTGTGCAACTTGCCGAAGGCATCGAGGGGATGATCCACATCAGTGAAATCAGCGCGGAGAAGCGCATCAATCATCCGCAGGAAGTCCTTAGGCCGGGGCAGGTGGTCAAAGCGCAGGTGCTCGCACTCGATACCGAAAAGCGGCTCATACGGCTCAGCATGAAACAACTGGTACCAACGGGCCTCGATGAATATCTTGCTGAACACAAAGAAGGAGACATCGTCACGGGCCGCCTGACCGAAGTCTCCGAAGGGCGCGCCCGCGTCGAGCTCGGCGAAGGCGTTATGGCTACGTGCCGGCTTTCCGAGAAACCATCTGTCAGTTCGGGCGAACGCACGGAAATGTCTTCATCGTCTTCCAGGCCCGATCTGACATCTGTGGGCTCCATGTTACAAGCGCGCTGGAAAAGCGGCGCTCCGGCCGACGAGGCAAAGCCGGAATCCTTGCGGGCAGGTCAGATCCGCCAGTTTCGGATCTCAAAAATTGACCTGGCGGCCAAAACAATTGACCTGGAATTAGGGCAAAGCGAACATATTCCATAAAATTGTTTATTTAAGTAAGCGAGTTACTGCCGACTAACTACACTAGTTATCCATGACCTGCGGGCAGATATGCGATTCGTAGCTGTGGACGCCAAGAATCCTTGCCCAGAGTGGGATTTCATCGGAAACTGGAATTTCCGTAGGATTAACAATCTCCTTTTTCGCTGGAATGATCGTGACGTAGACTTACGAGTGATAGAATTAGTGCCATGGCGAAAACGTTGATTGAGTCTGTCGTTAAACAGCTCCAACATGAACGTGCGCGGCTCGAGGATGAACTGACGCGCGTAACCGCTGCCCTAACTACCTTCGGAAAGGTTTTCCTTCAGGGCAACAAACCCGGACGAATCTCAGTCCGCAAAAAACGGACGATTTCGGCCGCAGGACGCAAGCGAATCGCAGCCGCGCAGAAGGCCAGATGGGCGAAGGTCAAGGCAGGCAAGAAATAATTCTCGTGTAGGGACGGGGCTAGCCCCGTCTCCTGCGTGCAGCACCCGAACGCCGGGGACGGTCACAGGCGCTGCATCTACGACAGTCAATCTTCGAGGCTTTCAACCGCCGCCCCGACAAACTCAGCAAACTTTCGCACTTCGTCCTCGTTCGTGTCGAATGAGCACATCCACCGCACCACCGATCTTTCTTCGATCCAAACGTAGAAGAAGTACCGCCCTTGAATTTTCGGAATCGCCTCGCGAGGAATTTGCGCGAAGACGCCGTTCGCCTGCACGGGAAACGCAATCTTGATGCGCGGAATTTTCCGGACCTCTTCTTCCAACAATCGCGCCATCCGGTTGGCGTGTTGCGCATTGCGCCGCCAAAGGTCGTCGGTCAGAAACGCCGCCATCTGCGCCGACGTATATCGCATCTTCGATGCCAGTTGCATTCCCTGCTTGCGCACAAACAAGAAATTCTCGGCCAGTTCCGGACGAAAGAAGACAACAGCCTCCGCTCCCATCAGCCCATTCTTGGTGCCGCCAAACGAAAGCACGTCGACTCCCAAGTCGCGCGTTGCTTGCCGCAAAGTTAGTCCCTGTGCCGCGACCGCGTTCGAAATTCTCGCGCCGTCCACATGTAGAAACATCTTGCGCTCGTGAGCAAACCGCGCCAGCGTCTCGATTTCGGCCGGTTCGTAAACCGTCCCCATCTCGGTTGCTTGCGTAATCGAAATCACCCGCGCCTGCACATGATGCTGGTCCCCGATTCCGTGATAGGCACGCGCCACCGTTTCCAGCGTCAGCTTTCCATCGGGCGCCGCCAGCGGGATGAGTTTGCAGCCGGTAAACTTTTCCGGCGCGCCACATTCATCGGTATAAATATGAGACGACTCCGGACACAGCACCGCGTGAAACGATCGCGTCAGCGCCTGTAAACTCAGCACATTTGCGGCCGTACCATTAAATACAAAGAAGACCGCCACATCGGCTCCAAACTGCTCCCGGAATTTCTCCATCGCCAATTTCGTAAGCGGATCCTCCCCATAGGCCGCCGCCGGCCCATCATTGGCGCGCCGAATCGCCTCCAGCGCTGCGGGATGCACCGACGCATTGTTATCACTCGCAAAACTACGGCTCGGCTTCATGAGATGACAATTTAGCAGAAGCGAAAATTGTTCGGAGCCTCCCGCCCTTACCAGGAATCTATATCTTTGATCTAATTGGGGCTCGGCAATGGCAACCAGTCTTGCATCCGGCGGCAGCATGACGCAGCGCAATATTCCTGCGCCGCTCATCGACGACGCGCGCCGGCACGTCTACGAAGCTGCCATACGCACTCCGCTGGTGCGACTTAACTACGACCGGTCAAATTACGACGGCCCCGCCGAAATTTATCTGAAGCTGGAGTGCCTGCAACCCATCGGTTCCTTCAAAATTCGCGGAGCGTATAACGCTGTCCGGCTCCTGCCGGAAGAAGAGCGGCGACGCGGCGTTTGGACCGTCAGCGCCGGCAATGCCGCCCAGGGAGTGGCCCTGGCCGCTCGCAAAGCTAGAGTTCTTTGCAAAATCCTCATGATCGAGGAGGCACCCGCGGCCAAGTTCGAAGCGGTGCGCCGTCTCGGCGGAGTGGTAGTAAAAGCCTCGTACGATCGGTGTTGGCAGGCGCTGGCCGACCGTTCGCATCCCGCGATGACCGGCGCGTTCATCCATCCGTTCGAGGATGACGCGTTTATCGCGGGCAATGCTTCCGTCGGCCTCGAAATTCTGGAGGACATGCCTGACGTGGATTGCGTGGTGGCGGGCTTCGGCGGCGGGGGCTTATCCTGCGGGATCGCCGCTGCCTTAAAAGCGCGCGGACACAGGGCGAAGGTGTATGCGGCAGAGCCGGAGACGGCGGCTCCGCTGGCGCGGTCGCTCGCCGCGGGATCGCCCCAGAGTTTTCCCGGATGGCAGGCGAGTTTTGTGGACGGCTGCGGAGGCAAGTCGGTCTTCCCACGCATGTGGGACCTGGCCCATCATCTGCTCGCCGGTTCCATCGTTTGCACGCTCGAGGAGACCCGCAAGGCCATGCGCATCGTCGCCGAGCGCAATCGCGTGATCAGCGAAGGCGCTGGCGCCTGTGCGGTAGCGGCTGGCCTGAGCGGGAAATGCGGCTCTGGGAAAATCGTCTGTGTGGTGAGCGGCGGCAATATTGACCTGGCAAAATTTTCGGAGTTAGTGACGCACCCGGACATGACATGATTCGCCGTCCGATGGTCGGACGACTTTGTTCCTGAGACGAGAGGTTTCATTGAGAGCAACCATACTATCCAGAATTTTCGCGAGGGCGTCCTTTCTGATTCTGCCCGGCGCTCTTTTGTTCACCACTGCGTGCGGCAACAACAAGGCCGCCAAAGCCGCCGCTCCGCACGCGATGCCGGTCAAAGTAGAGACGGCGAAGGACCAGAAAGTGGACGATACCACCGAATATGTCGCGACCTTGAAGTCGCGAGACTCCGCCGTGGTGATGCCGCAGGTCGAAGGCATCATTACTCAAATTTTCGTCCACTCTGGCGAACACGTCGCATCCGGCGCTCCCATGATGCAGATCGATCCCGCCAAACAGCAGGCCACGGTTAAGAGCCAGGAGGACGCGCGGGCTGCCCAGGTCGCGCAGCTTACATGGGCGAAGCAGAATTACGAACGCGTCAGCGGCCTGGCCAATGCCGGCGTAGTCAGCAAGCAAGATCTCGACCAGGCGCGCGCCACGCGTGACGCAGCCCAGGCGCAACTGCACTCGCTGGATGCTCAAGTCAATGAACAGCAGGTCCAGTTGCACTACTACAAGGTGGTCGCTCCGCGTGCCGGAATCGTCGGGGATATACCCGTCCGCGTGGGCGACCGCGTGCTGACCACCACGCCTCTTACCACGGTCGACCGGCCCGGCACCCTCGAAGCGTATATTTACATTCCCGTGGAAAAATCCGGCCAGATCAAGATGAATCTTCCCGTCCAGATCGTGGACGGATCAGGAAATTTGCTCGCCGCCAGCCGCATCACGTTCATTTCGCCGCAGGTGGACACCACGACTCAAACTGTGCTCGTCAAAGCGACGATTGCAAATTCGAACGATAGCCTGCGCACTGCCCAGTTCATTCGCGCTCGTGTGGTTTGGGGCAGTGAGGAAAAGCCGGTAGTTCCGGTCGTGGCCGTATCGCGAATTGGCAGCATCTATTTCGCTTTTGTCGCTGAGCCCGATCAGAAAGGCGGGTACGTAGTCCACCAAAAGCCTCTCCAGGTCGGCCAAATTGTCGGCAATAACTATGTCGTCCTCGACGGCATCAAGCCCGGAGACAAAGTGGTCATCTCCGGCACTCAGTTTCTAATCGATGGCGTACCCGTAATTCCGCAGGAGAGCACAGGCTAGCAGTCCAGGAAAACTTTTCTCAGCACCAGCTCAGACAAACACCCAGCAGCAAGCGCCAAAGACTGAGAACTGAGAACCGAGAACTGAGAACTTTTTTCTTATGGTCGACTTTTTCATTCATCGCCCGGTATTCTCCACCGTTTGCGCCCTGATGATTATTCTCGCGGGCGCGGTCTGCATTCCCATCCTCCCTATCGCCCAATTTCCCACTCTCGCGCCGCCGCAAGTCGGCGTCACCGCCGTCTACACCGGCGCCAGCTCTCAAACCGTGGAGTCCGCCGTCACCACCCCTCTCGAGCAGCAAATCAACGGCGCTGAGGGGATGAAATACCTGACCTCCTCCAGCACCAACGACGGCGTCAGCACCGTAACCGCGACCTTCGACATTACCCGCGATCCCGATCTCGCTACCGTCGATATAGAGAACCGCGTTAACACCGCCTCCGGAAGGCTCCCCGCAGCGGTCAAGCAAATCGGAATCACCGTGGCCAAGACCTCGCAAAATTTCGTCTTCGGCGGCGCCGTCTTTTCGCCGGACCAGCGCTACTCCACGCTCTTCATCAGCAACTATCTCGACGTTTACGTCCGCGATCCGCTCAAGCGTATCCCAGGAGTCGCCGACGTCCTCATTTTTGGCGAACGCAAGTACTCCATGCGCGTCTGGCTCGATCCCGTGCGCATGGCCGCCAGATCGCTCACCGCCGGCGATGTAGTGAACGCTCTGAACCAACAAAACATAGAAGTAGCCGCTGGCGAAGTTGGCGCTCAGCCCGCCATGCCCGGCCAGAATTTCCAGATCAGCGTCCGCGTCGTTGGCCGCCTCTCCGAACCCGCCCAGTTTGAAAACATCATCCTCAAGAGCAACGCCGATGGCACCCTTGTCCGCCTGAAAGACGTAGGTCACGCCGAACTCGGCGCCGAAAGCTACACCACTGACCTTGACTACAACGGACGCGAAGCGATCGGCATAGCCGTCACCCAACTCTCCACCGCCAACGCCCTCGACGTTCACCAGAAATGCGTCGCCGAACTCGATCGGCTTTCCAAGCGCTTTCCCCCCGGCATGAAGTATGAAATAGCCTTTGATACCACCGACGCTGTGAGCGAATCGATACGCGACGTCGTTTTTACAGTTGGTTCCGCGATCCTGTTGGTCATCCTGGTAATCTTTGTTTTCCTCGGCGACTGGAGGACGACGATCATTCACTTCATCGCCACTCCGGTTTCGCTCATCGGGACGTTTACTTTCATTAAGCTGCTTGGCTTTTCCATCAACACACTGACGCTGTTCGGCATTACGCTCGCCACCGGGCTGGTGGTCGACGATGTGATCGTGGTGATTGAAAACATCGAGCGCCACTTACAAGAGGGCGAGCGCAGTGCGGCCAAAGCCGCCTCCGACGCCATGCGAGAAGTTACCGGCGCGGTCATCGCCACCTCCCTGGTGCTGGTGGCGGTCTTTGTGCCGGTTGCATTTTTCCCGGGCACAACCGGCATCCTGTTCCGGCAGTTCGCTTTGACGATTGCCTTTTCTATTTCGATTTCCGCCTTTAACGCCCTGACCCTGGCGCCTGCTCTCGCGGCGCTGCTGCTTGGCCGCCTGCACGGAGAAAAGAACCGGTTCTCCAAGTTCGTCGATCGTGTGCTCGGCGCCGTCACCAACGGCTACGAACACGCTCTTCGCGCGCTTCTCCGCTTTGAAGCCGTCGCACTCATTCTCTTCGTCCTCGGGCTCGGCCTCGCCTACTACACATTCCGGCAGGTGCCGCAAGGCTTTGTGCCCACCGAAGATCAGGGATACCTGATCGTCGCCATCCAGGCTCCCACCGGAGCCTCGCTTGATTACACAAGAAAAATCGGCGAGCAGGTCTCCGCCATCACCAAAAATATTCCCGAAGTGCGCGGCACTTTCTCCATCGCTGGTTTCAGCTTCGGAGGCGCAACACCCAATTCCGGCCTCGTCTTTCTTCCCCTCCAACCGTATTCAAAACGAAAAGGCCCCAAGCACACCGCCGCCGCCATCATCAAGCGCCTGCGCCCTCAACTATTTGGGATTTCCGGTGCCATCGTAATCGCTTTCGAGCCTCCTGCCGTCCAGGGGCTCGGCCAGTTCGGCGGCTTCCAGTACGAATTGCTCGACCAGGGCAATCACACGCTGCAGGATCTGGACAAAGTCACTCACGAGCTGATTCGTGCCGCCTCCCAACGTCCCGAAAAAGACCTGACAGGACTGTTCAGCACTTACACCGCCAACGATCCGCAATACGTAGTCTCTATCGACCGCGAGAAAGCGCTGAGCCTGCACGTCCCGCTCAGTCAGATCACTGACACGCTGAGCGTTTACATGGGTTCGGAGTACGTCAACGACTTCGACTTCAACAACCGCTCCTATCGTGTGTACATACAAGCCGACAAACAATTCCGCTCCCATCCGCAGGATATCGGCCAGTACTACGTTCGTTCCGACTCCGGCGCGATGATTCCGCTGCAGAATCTGGTCAGCGTCACCCAGACCGCCGCGCCGCAGGTGATCAATCACTACAACCTCTTCCGCTCGGCTGAGATCGACGGCTCCGCCGCCCCCGGCTTCAGCTCCGGACAAGCCATTGACGTCATGCAGCAGCTCTCCGCCAAAATCTTGCCCCAGGGCTACACCTACGAATGGTCGGGAATTTCGCTGGAAGAACTAGCCTCGGGCTCAACCACATTGATTCTCTTCGGTCTTGGCGGCCTCGTCGTCTATCTCACGCTTTCGGCACTATACGAAACTTTTGTGCTCCCCTTCATCATCATGCTCGCAGTTCCCATGGCCTTGCTCGGTGCGCTCGGCGCGCAATGGATGCGCGGGTTGCAAAACGACATCTACTGCCAGGTCGGTCTCGTCATGCTCATCGGCCTCGCCTCCAAGAACGCCATTCTCATCGTCGAATTTGCCGAGCAGCTCCGCAAGCGCGGCATGACCATTCTTGAATCGGCCGTTACTGCAACCCGCATTCGTCTGCGTCCCATCCTCATGACGTCGTTGGCCTTCATCATGGGCGTCGTTCCTCTGGTCTTCGCAACCGGCGCCGGAGAAAACGGACGCCACTCGGTAGGCACCACCGTTTTCGGCGGCATGATCATGAGCACAATCCTCAATTTGTTCTTCATACCCGTGCTCTATCTGCTGATCGAAGGCTGGCGGGAGCGGAGAAGCAAACCCGAAGTCGCCTAGCCATGTGAAGTGACGGGCGTCCTCGCCGTCCAAGCTGTGAGCGCCTCACAATATTGAGCGCCTCATCGGCATTTGGATAGACAGTGGTCTTGGGCGCCCAAAGAAAAAGCAACTTCCTGGTGCCTTTTAGCGTCAGAAAGGTGCAAAGTTAGCGAGTTATTACTATGCCTTCGGAAATTTGCGTGAGGTGAAGCAGATGAAAAAATCACTGTTCGCAGTTCCCGCGATCCTACTGATTTTCTCGATGGTGGCTCTCGCCAGTCCCGCCATCCTGGACAACCAACCAGCTGGCGCTCTTGGCCAAAAGAGTCTCGATCGAATTTACAAAGAGGTCCGTCACGAACTCGTGATGCTCCCCTATTACGGCGTATTCGATAACCTCGCCTACAAGGTCGACCCCGATGGTACGGTGACCCTGCTCGGACAGGTTGCACCGCTCAGGGGGTCCACTCTCAAGTCCGACGCCGAGAACGCAGTCAAGCGCATTGAAGGTGTGACCAGAGTCGTCAACGACATCGAGGTTCTTCCCCTCTCTCCCATGGACGACCAGACCCGACGCGCCGTTTACCGCGCTATCTATGGCAACGAAGTCCTGAACCAGTACCAGCTTCGGGCCGTTCCGCCGATCCACATCATCGTGAAAAATGGGCACGTAACGCTCGAGGGCGTAGTCTCGCGCGCGATGGACAAGCAAATCGCTGGCCTGCAGGCCAATGGTGTCCCCGGGGTTTTTTCGGTCACCAACAACCTGGTAGTCGAAGAAGATCAGAAGAAGTAATTTTTGGAGCCGATGCCTCGTGTGGGGACGGGCGTCTCGCCCGTCCAACCCGAGCGTAGCTCGGTAGAGTCCGGTAACTACGCGATATTCCTGTTGAGCCGCGCTTTTTCCGACAGTTCGCAACCCGGCTTCCACAATCTACAATCGATTATGCCTCCCGCCGTTGCTCCCGGCGAAATTGAGCGCGCCGCCCAGCTTCTCCGCGCCGGCCGCCTCGTCGCTTTCCCGACTGAAACTGTGTACGGGCTCGGCGCCAATGCCCTGGATACCGAAGCGGTAGCCCGCATCTATGCGGTCAAACGCAGACCTCACACCAGCCCTCTCATCGTCCACGTCGCATCGATCGAAATGGCGCAATCGCTGGTTGTGAATTGGCCAGAGGCCGCTGAACGACTGGCGCGTCAATTCTGGCCCGGCCCATTGACCCTGGTACTCGCTAAGGCTCACGGAGCAGCGGACGCATTCCTTCGACTTCGCTCTGGATCTCGCCCGTCGGAGTCCAGCTCGACCGCGTCGTCATGGAAAATCCCCGACATCGTCACCGCCAATCTCCCCACCGTGGGTCTGCGCATGCCGGCGCATCCTATTGCGTCACAGCTGATCCGCGCCGCCGGTGTTCCCCTCGCCGCTCCCAGCGCCAACCGCTTCACCGAACTTTCCCCGACGACTGCCGAACACGTCCGCCGCAGCCTCGGTTCTGATGTGGATTTCATACTTGATGGTGGACCCTGTCAGGTGGGTATAGAGTCCACGGTGCTTTCGCTTGCTGATTCGGAACTGAACGAACCTGAACTGAACAAACCACGACTAAACCAACAAAGACCGGTACTGCTTCGCCCCGGCGGAATCTCGCGATCGGAACTGGAAGCGATTGTCGGGCCACTTGCTTCCATGCCGGAGATTCAAACCGGTGCCCACCCCTCCCCCGGCTTGCATCCGCGCCACTACAGCCCGCGCACTCCCATGTATCTGGTGACCAACGGGAAGCTGCCTGATCATGGACAAAGTCAGCAAAAACGCCAGGGAATCTATCTGCAGCATCAGCATGCGCCCAGCCGCGCCGACATCGTCATTCACCAGATGCCACATTCCGCCGCTGACTACGCAGCTGCGCTTTACGACATGCTTCACCAGGCTGACACCGGAAATTACAGCTGGATTGCCGTCGATACTCCACCCCGCACGCCCGAGTGGGAAGCGGTCCATGATCGCCTGAGACGCGCCGCCACCCCGTAGGGAGAGCCGGGCTGTCCAGGCGCGTGGAGATCGCCTTAGTTAGGGATCTGCATCCGAGCGTCATCCCACTACAGCAATCCGAACACCACCAGGCTGTTGTTCGTCCCCACGTAGACTTTGCCATTGGCCACAACCTGATTCGCAAAGTGGGGGAGCGGCGGAAGCGCGTCCCGTCCGTTGGGAGCCTGAATAATGCTATAAAGTCTGAGCAACGTAATCGCGTCAAACGCAGTCAAGTTTCCGCCCGTGATCTCCCAAAGAATGCCGGATGCACTTCCATTGGCGGAGATCACCGGTGAATGTCCGGTGTCCACTTTTTTCGATTGTGCGAACGGCGTATTCGCCAGCCGTCCATTGATTAGTGACAATGCGCTGATCGGCATTCCGGTGCCAGTCGAATAGATTGCGTCGTTCCAGTAAACGAGCGCTCCGCTTTCCGGAGCGAACGCCGTCAACTCCTGGACGATCTGGCTGTCCCGTTTGGTGCATGTAGCGCAGAAGTGCCCCATATTGTCGCGGTTCAGAAGGTAGATCGTGCCTTCCTTCCCGAGTGTGACCAACTCATGCGGATGCTTGCCCGCCTGATCCGGTAGCACCAGCACCGGTTCGCTCATATCCAGATCCCACTGCTCCAGATATGCCTCGTTGAAGGGCGTGAACCAGTCAGCCAGTTTCATGGTATTGCCGGACTGCGACAACTTGATCACCGACTGTCCGAAATTCGTGCCGGCCATGAAGGGCCCATCCGCAGTCGCTGCATAAATGTTGCCTTCGCTGTCGGATGAAAGTCCTCCACCCCTCATCCAGAGGGCGGCCGCCGATTCACCCGGCTCCACATCGAACGCGCCCGCGGGTTGCAGCGTCGAAGCGTCGTAAGCCACTACCCACCCCTGCTCCAAGTCATTGCGGCAACCGTTCGACCCAAAGCCAATGTACAGATAACCGCTCTCCAGCAACAGCGCCGGACGGTTCACCTCCATTGCGTCCTTGAAAACGTTGACGGTCCCGGCAAACTCGTAACTCGCGGTAATCACGACGGGGCTGCCGGTTTTCTCCTTCCCCGTAGCAACATCCAGCGCATGCAAGCGATGCACGAAGGCCGACTTTTCATAGGTCTTCGCCACTACAAAAAGCGTTCCCGCCACGGCGTCGATCACCGGCGTGGAAACGATTCCCACCTCCACCCATTGCGTCACTCCTCCGCATTTCTGCATTGCGATGGGTACCGAAGTCGTGCCCTGTTTCAAGAAAGTCCTATGCCACAACGGATGCGAATTTATTCCGGTTGCAGTGTCGGCATCAAACGCATACACGCTGTCATGCATCGTTGCCACATACACGACGTTATGAACGCCAGCGTTTGGAATCGTCACCCCCGGCAAATAAAGCGCCTGGCCGATCACCGCTCCATCTACCGGTTGCGTGAAGAGCTTTCCGAACTCTTTGCTATTCACGTTTTGCGGAGTCAAAGTCGTTTCATTCGAATTCGCTCCCGAACGCCCATTGTCATAGTGCCAGGTCGTCACTGCCACCTGAGCTCCGCCGCTGGTTATCGCAGCCAGAAGAAAAAAGGCAACACAAAAGCTAAGTGCAACCGCACGTAACGCTGCGAACATGGGAACCTCCCAAAGATTGAATTGAAACCGACGATCCCTGGAACCTCTCTGAAATACGACGGTTGTCACGACCCTGCCTCACTTAGATAACTTCTCTAATGATGCAAGCTATTGCGATATTTCTATAACTTGGGGCGTTCTGCACCTGCGCACAGTGTTCCAGTTACTGCCGCCTTACCGAAGTAACCGAATGGTCTGGAAACACGACCTTTAGGCCGGCCAACGATGGCAACGTTTCTTGGTGACACAACCGCTCTACCACCGGCCAAGCGATTACTTCAGTCACTTGGGTTCCGGCGGATAACACGTTGTAATTCTTTAAGAAAGGAGGATTAGTGCGCCTCAGATCTACCTCGAAGATTTGGGCATGGGTTGTGGTGTGTCTGGTCCTCGCCCAGGTGGTCGCGTCCATACACCTCCCAAGATCCTACCGGCTGACCGCGATCACCGATTGGATAGCGTTCCTTCTGATGCTCTCCGCATCGCTTGCGTTTGCCAGGAATTCGTTCAGCAGCGCCCGCCAGCAGCGCCTGGTTTGGGTCCTTCTGGGCGGCGGTTATGCGATTGAAGCTGCCAGCCAGTTGCTCTGGATGCATTACGAACTGGTGGTTAAGCAAACCCCCAGCATGAGTCTGGGCGATGCCGGAGTTTATCTTGCGTGGACCGCGCTGATCCTGGCCTTTGCGCTGCGGCCTCATGTGGAGCTGACCCAGCACCATCAGCGCATAGGAACGCTTGATCTGCTTTTGCTTTTGTTGTGGGGCTTATACCTGTATCTGTTTCTGGTCATTCCCTGGCAGTACTTGTCACCTGAGCCCCAGTCTTATGACCCAGCCTATAAGTACCTGGCGCTGGCGCAGGACCTTATTTTGCTGGCCATCGTTCTCCACGGCTGGCTCCGCAGTTCCGGCCGATGGCGGTATTTTTACGCCCTGCTCACGGCGATCGTCTCCTTTGACACCGTCATGGAATATTTTGTGGACACGCTATCCGCGGCCGGCATTTACTTCACCGGCAGTTGGTACGATGTCACGACCGCCGGATGTCTCGCCGGCATGACGTTTGCCGCTCTGATGGCGCACCGTCTGGAGCCGTTCTCGGAGTTCGGCAATCCCGATAGCGAACGATACTGGCGGTGGGCGTCGCGTCTGGCCGCTCCGATCATCCTGATTCTGCCCATGCTGGCGGCATGGTCGTTCCTCGACCGCAACCTGCCCACCTCGGTCTGGAAATTCCGCGTCATAGTGTCGCTGGTCGCGGTAGTGGTCTTCGCTCTGGTTGGGATGGTGAAACAGACGCGCCTGGAAAAGGAACTGGCGGATGCCATTCATGAGTTGCGCGATGCTTCGCTGACCGACCTGCTTACCGGCATTCGCAACCGGCGCTACTTCGCCAACACCATCGAGGCCGACGTGCAGCAGGTGTTGCGCTCGTTTATGGGCAACCCGTCCCCCGAAGTGCGCAATCGCGATCTGGTTTTTTATCTGATCGATATCGACCACTTCAAGGGGGTCAATGACCGGTTCGGCCACAAGATTGGAGATCAGGTTCTGGTTGAGGTTGCCCGCCGCATCAACTCCGCCGCCCGCCTCACCGATGTGCTGATCCGTTGGGGTGGCGAAGAATTTCTTCTTCTCTCGCGCTACACCGATCGCAAGGACGCACACACTCTCGCCAAGCGCGTTCTCAGTTCGGTCGGATCCAAACCCTACCAGGTCGAGGTCGACGCGTCCGATCTGAGCATCACCTGTTCCATCGGCTGGGCTGTTTTTCCCTGGACCCAGAGGGAGCCGAAGCTCGTGGCGCACGACCAGATACTTGTATTAGCCGACTTCGCGCTCTATCAGGCCAAGGGCGGAGGCAGAAATCGGGCGGTGGGTCTGCTGCCCGAGGGCGAAACCGTCCGCGGCGAAAGTGCCGCCCCCACCATCTACATCAATGGAATTCCAACCTCTCCGGTCACCACGCTCGGTCCACCCATTGAACAGCCATCCGACCCCGACCAAACCAGGGCGCCAGCCAAAGCCGCCGCCGCTTCCACCACGAACTGATCCAGAAACGAAAAATCGATTTCTGCAAGAGCCCGACATCACTGCGGGAAAACTCGATGTTGCCTTTGCTCTTGGGTGGCGCAGCGGTTCACCTGTCCAGTCTCATGACATCCTTTACATAGCGTTATCAGGACATCCTTTACAGTTTGGTTGAGTCCAGC